>JAILJP010000072.1 GCA_024694625.1 Lachnospiraceae bacterium
GGATATCGCCATTCGGAATACGAGTCAGTCAATGGCACCCCAAGATTGCCAATTGTCACATGATCTATCTGATCCGGTGAAATGCCAAGTGCCTCCGGGCCCGCAAACAAGCTCATTACCCTCTCATCATCCATGGGTATGTTCTTCGGATCCACGCCGGTAGTTTTCGACAAATACTCCAAAAACGGAATTTCTCCCTTATCCGGGAAGACTTCCGCACAACTATCCAGAAATTTTAAACTCATATTATCCGCGCTCCTTTATGCTTTTTATAATTCACAAGATAAGTATAAAAAAAGAGAGGTACCAAAAACTGTACACCTCTCTTTGCTCATTTTTCTTATCAGTGCAAATATCTATGACCTACCAAACAAAACTGTTCAATTCGTAATTGCCGTTTCCATTATCAAACAAAGCATGATCTCTGTTCAAATACGATAAATGCGTAGGCTCTCCCTGCCTGGTTTTTCTTATATAGATCGGCTTCATGCCATATTCGGCTGCCAGTTCCATGATTTCCTCAAGGGACTTTCTGAACCATTTCGGACCATTTTTCCTGAAATCCCCCCATGCACAAAGAACCGTACTGCTGGGATGTTTTGAAAAAAGATCACGTATGATCTTTATATTTTCCTTGAGACACTTGTCCGGTGTGGCCGGTAATTCCGCAGGCTTTGGCGTCCTGTATGGCGCGGGATTTATCATAATACAACCGTCAAAGCCCCTTTTTCTCGAGATATTTACCAGCGCATTCATGGTGGGATCGGAATACTTGTCACAAGCCACACTGGGATTGATGGAAATGCAAAACAAAACATTCTTTCCATCATTTCCAAGCGCATATCTTTCGCAGTCGTCTCCGAGATAGATGTTGGGAGTGTAGTTGTCGGGGTAATTGAGTCGCATGAGTTCATTCCTCCTTGTTGGGGCAGGTTTTGCTGCCTTTACCGGGAGTATAAGGGAAGAGGTGTACAAAAATCTGTACACCTGCTACAAGGGAATGCTACACCCCATCCTCATACTAGTTATCCTGTTAATCGGATTTGATATCTATTCAAGCCTAACTAGTTTCAAGCGGTTTTGAGGTTAACACAACTATCAAATCCTTGGGGTTTTCCCATATTACGTAGTCCTTTGAATCGGCATCGGTTTTATATAGTTTATCTACGCTTTTTTTGCTATTGCTATCATATTCACTACGCCAATAATACTTTTTGCCCTCATGTTCAAACGCCACGCAAAGTCCCCAATAATACCCTTTGCAGTAGAAGTTGAAATTGTCATTCAGTACTGTTATTTGCTTTTCACCTGCCAATCTGTTTAATACCTCACATTTTACTTTTCTCTCTTTTGAAACGTAGACCCCTTCAGTCTGACTCCGTTCCTTATGAATAGCCCAACCGTTATGCCAATGATATCTGAATCTATAATTTTCATATTTTTCGACTATTCTATCAATAAGACCGCTATCCAAAAATTCTTGATAATTGCATTCACGCTTTGCTTCTTCAGTATCTCCACTCAGCAACTGGTGAACCTTTTCTGCAATATCGTCGCAACAAAGAATGTCTCTTTTCCAACAGCGATGACGTGGATGATACCCAACAGATGTGAAAAGAAACATACCTTCGACTTCATTAAATCCCTTGAACAGTTTTAGGAATTCGGTAATAGTTTTTGTTTCGACTTTATTATAATTATTCTTAACATTAAATAGTTCTTTTGCACGTTTGAACTTATCATCAAACTTGTCCCAATCTACTGATGATTCTTCATTCAAATATAGAAATCTGATAGTGCCATTGAAGAATGAGAATTGCTCCGCCTCTTTTATTTTTGCTTCATAGTTCTCATGTGTTTTGATTTGTTTTGCTTTTTCTATTTCTTCTTTAAGTTGAGATTCCAGACGACTGTCGGGTACAACATCAGAATAATTATTCAAAACACTATATATATCGTTTTCATTGTCGTCTGATCTCATTTTTTCAGCAATTTCTTCAATCTTTCTCATACATGAAACCATTGCCGGAACATTCTCAATAGCAGCATTTTCCACTAAGTTTCTAATAACTCG
>JAILJP010000105.1 GCA_024694625.1 Lachnospiraceae bacterium
GCGAAATAGCACCGTTTTCCTTTGGTACATAAATTGTTTGAACCCTGTCGGTCACATTAAGGAAATTATGAATTCTAAGGGCATATGCCTCCTCAGATTGAAGATAGATTTTCATTCCGTCTTGAGACTGAAAGTAGTCATTTGAATTATAATATTCTTCAATTTCTCCATCTCCGTTGAAATCACAGCCTACTGTAGTATTTGCCACATGATGAACACCATTGGCATCCGTATATCCAAAATATTGTGGCCACGAAGAGGCCATGCGACTATAGATATCATTGAAGTTAAAACTTGTTCCTGTAGCAAGATTATAATGATATTCCTCTCCATTGATTCCAACAATTGTAATACCACTTGAAGAATCGTTTTGGGGTACGATATCTGATTCATCGTCAGCATCCCCGCTTGCAGATTGTGTCGAGGGACTATCTGCAAACACCATTAATGACTCCGCAGGAAGAAGAGTCACTAACAAAACTGCTGATAAAAACATGGCCAGCAGTCTTTTCAAACTTTGTTTTTCTTTTTTCATGTTTCTTCCTCTTTTTTTTCTTTCCCATTATTTTTATGGCGCTCCTCTTTCACAACAATGCGCCACATAACCTTTTGTATTGTAACACAATTTTCGCTATTTTATCGATTTTTCATTCTAAATAGTAAAAAAAGCGAATCCGGAGTCAAAAAAAATAAACGTTCTTATCCATTATTCCAATAAAAACAGATACGATATTGATCATTAATTCTTATACTATGCTGTCCCTCTCGATTTTCCTTTAACTCCTCGAGATGATTGGACGGAGGTATTCTCAAATCATTGATACTTGCAGCCGCATGAATCATTATAAGCTTTCTTCTCACTGTCTTTTGAATTACCTGGTCCCCCTTCTAGTTCACCCCAATTTCAAAATGATACCTTTTTTCAATCATCTTTAAGTAAGCTTCATTATGAGAAGCAGCCACTAACATAGGTGCATATGCATCTCTTCCGGAAACATGATACATAAAGGAGTACTCTCCTGTCGGATCTCCAAAGTGTTCTATGTACTGATCTACAAATTCCAAGATTCCCCGCTGAATCTCGGAAATTCCCTCCGAATTATAGTCAACTGCTCCAAATCGGAGTTCATCTTTCTCATAGAATCCAACAAACTGCGGCGTAGGCGAAGATAATAATAACTCCCAGTACACATTGTAATCTTTGGAAGGATTATGCTTCTTTAGTAAATCTCGATTGAAGGATGAAGAATACAAATATGACACCAAGCTTCCATCCTGTAAAAATGTCTCACTTGCTTCCGGTTCCGAATTATAAATCGTATTGGTTCCGGCAATCATACCTATCAACTCACAGTCCAAATTCCAAACTTTGTTAATAAGGTGTGATAAGGCAATTGCTCCGGATCCGGCCCAACCAATATCCACAGCTACAACCTTGTGTACATCTTTTAATTCATTCTCATAGTACTTCTTTGCTGCGATTTGCTGCGGTTCGTAGATTTTTATAATTCTTTCCCAGTTTTCTTCAAGAAAAGCCTTTAAAAAATCTACATTTTTATCCGTCAGCACATCTGTTGCAAGTAGTTTTTTTATCTTAGAAGAATTCTTGTTTTCTTTTACCTTTGCACTTGAAATATCCCACTTAATCAAATCTGCAAGCAAATCTTCCAATTCCATGGATTTTAAAACATCTTCCAAAGAATAATTCTGGTTCACTTTGTGATACAAAAATCTTCGGTAATAGTCATGTTTATTCTCAGATGCCATCAGCTTCAATGCAGCTTTTCTGGACCAGTATACATAGGATACGTTTTCCTTTGGGTACATTTTTTCATAAGCCCGCATTAACGTATCTCCATCTCTGGATAAAAAGAGGATTTTTTCGATTTGATTCTTTGCTACATACTCATGAATAAATGCGCAATACCCTAAAACAAATAAGCCTCCGTACACATATCCGTACTCATAATCCAAGCTATAGCTGTTTAATCCATTGTACAAATGGTTGGAAACCAGGCCTCTATACGCACCACCAATAATATAGG
>JAILJP010000118.1 GCA_024694625.1 Lachnospiraceae bacterium
GCGATGATGGGCGAGTACATCATTTATTATCGCGGCAAGATCGTTGGCGGGATATATGATGATCGTTTTCTCGTAAAGCATGTGAGGACAGCATTGGAGATGATGCCGGACGCATCATTGGAACTTCCGTATGAGGGCGCGAAGGAAATGCTTCTGGTTGATGATATCGATAATAAGATTTTTTGAAGGATCTATTGGAAGCAATGTATGATGAACTTCCGGAATCGAAGAAAAAGAAATAACATATGTTGAAACGCTAATGAGCGGTTATTCAGAAATGAATAGCTGCTCTTTTTTTTGCAAATTTTTAGTAATCAGTTCCAACTCGTTCCAAATAGTAGATGTAAGGACAAAAAGTTGGCTTAAAAATTAGTAATCAGTTCTGACTCATCCCAAATAGTAGGTAGAAAGGAAGTTGGCTTAGTTTTAGTGATCAAGAGAAAAAGGTACCAATAAGAGATGAGTGGTGGAAAAGCTTTTCGAGATTTTTTAGCAATCAATAGATTTTGCACCCATGTATATGGTGAAGAAGAGAAGTAGAAAAAAGTTTATGGTTGAGTTTTTAGAAATCAAACATTCCGCAACCCATATATATGGTGAGAGGAAAAATTGAGCCATTTTTTCAAAAAAGATTAGCGCTGATTTAGTAATGGGCATTTTTTCAACCCAAATGATATGTAGAAGCAGAATTTTAGAGGTGGTTTAGTAATGAGCTCAAAACCACCCCAAATGTATTACGTAAAGAAAAAAGCTTCTTTTTTGGCTCGGGCAGACGTGCCCCACAACTAATAACAATTGATACCAATTCAGTTGACTGCAGCAATGGCGATTGGGGAAAGGATACTTTTATGGATTTAGTAAACATTGATGAAACATTAAAAAACATAGGGACTTACTGGGAAGTATATTGCTTTATAGCCGAAGAGGACCGCACCTTGGATGAAATCAAAAGGTTTTTGATGACGGAGTGCGATAAACCGGAATCGACAGCACGAGCTCAGGTATCTGCCTTTAAGTCAGCACGGGATAACATTTATGAGTTTTGTGAAGATGGTGAGCATGTATGTATCAGTGTGGACAAGGTGAATCGTTTGGAAGAGCAGATGGATGATTTTCTTGGCTTTACCAAGTACGACTACCGTGCAGTGGATCATCGCGACTATGAAGATGCATTTAATGAGGCGGCAGAAGAATGGAAAAGGAACCGTGAGGAATTAACCAATCGCATCAACGAACTCAACAAGGCTGCATGGAATTGTCAAATGGAAAGCTATAAGAAACAGATTGAATATTTAAAGAAACTTTTGGAACAACCGGTGTTGGTTACGAATGATACTTTCACAGTTGATAGTCAGAAGTATTACGCTAAGGATTTTTCTTTTTATTCAAACAGACAAGAGATGGAAGACAGGGAATTAAACTGGATAGCATCAAAGCATCGAGTTGAAGTCTCTGCTGAAAAAGATGAGTGGGGAGAAGTTACTAATCTTTTTAAAAACAAGAGGGTAAAACTGAAGGATAGAATTCTTTTGTTTCCGCTTTGTATGTTGGCTCGCTGGAAGAAGCGGAAATATGAGAAGATAGCGAATTCCATTATCTATGATGACATAGTAAAGCGATTTGCCAGAGAAATGGTGGAACAGAAGATATTTATCATTGCTGATTTCAACGGTAAGAAGGAACCATTTAAGATTGTTCCGCAGCGTTATTTGGATGACTTAAGAAAACAGGTAGATGACCTCGAAAAACAAATTGAATCCACTTGTGGTCCATTGGACCATAAGCCGAAAAATGAGCCTATAGGAAAGGAGGCAGTGTAAATGGAGAATCGATATTTACGCAAAGATGATAAATTGAATAACTTCATACCGATTCCGCTTTCTTTGCTGGATTCAAAACTCAGTAGCACCACATTGCTTGTATATGGCTGTCTCCTTGGACGTGGCATCTTATCGCAGAAGAATGGCTGGTATGACCAGAATGGGGCTATATACGTCCGTTATACGGCGCCTCAGCTTGCCAAGGATTTAGGTAAAGGCAAATCCACAGTAAAGGCTTCCTTAAAGGAATTAGAGACTGCGGGTTTGATAGAGAGAAGACGTATGGGACTTACTATGACAAATATTTATATCAAGGTTCCATGTTCATCTGAAAGCGGTCAGTATTCTGACCACGTAGGACAGAAATCTGACCTGCCTAAGCCGGAAAATAAGACTTTCAGAGGTCAGAATTCAAGCCCGTCCGAGGTCAGAAAACCGGACCCAAGTAAATATAACAGAATAAATAATGGAACATACCATAAAGAATATATCGTGAGAGAGGGGGAGAGCTTTTGATGAAGAATCAGGATTTAGAAAATGAAACTTATATTGGCGAAGATGGATTACTTTATTGCGCTAAGTGCCATACGCCTTGCGAAAAGGTTCTCCCACATCCATTGGAGAAGGGTAAGCTTTGGAGAGTTCATGTGATGTGTCGATGTCAGCGTGAGGTTTATGAAAAGGAACAGGCAGAACGAGCCAAGCGTGAGTTTGATGAGATGGTAGAGCGCAACCGTATGGTTTGTTTTCACGAAAAGCAGATGTATGCCATGACCTTTGAATCTGACGATGGCAGTGTGCCGGCCATGGAAAAAGCCAGGGCTTATGTAAACCATTGGGATGAAGTGAAGACTAAGAACGTCGGCTTATTACTCTATGGCGACGTTGGCACCGGTAAAACCTATATCGCGGCTGCCATAGCAAATGCACTTCTTGATCAAGGCAAGAGAGTTTTGATGCGTGATTTTACCGAGATAAGCAATATCTCGGCCTTTGATTCGGATGAATATGTTCGCTCTTTATCTGCTTATGATTTATTGGTTTTGGACGATTTGGGAGCGGAGCGCACCACAGAATTTGCTATGCAGAATGTATTTAACGTGGTCAATCGCAGGATGGAGTCCGGAAAGCCTCTTATTGTCACGACAAATAAATCTATGGATGATTTGAAGAATCCTAAGGAGCTTACAGATAAGCGTATTTATGATCGCATCCTTGCCATGTGCACACCGGTTTTTGTCGGCGGCAATAGCAAGCGAGAGAAGATTGCATCCGATCATTATCAGGATTTAAAAGAAATCTTTGGAAAGGAGGAGCCTTCGCATGGAGATGATTAATATCGAAGATTACAAAGATTCTACTCTGGCAAAACTCGAAGAGCAGAAGAAGCATACAGTGCCAATTGAGGCAAAGGTGGCACTTACCATAAAAGAAGCTGCCGAGTATTCAAATATCGGCATCAATAAGCTTGAAAGTCTCCTCCGTATGCCAAGATGCCCGTTTGTTTTGTATGTGGGTAAGAAGAAGCTGGTAAAGCGTAAGGAGTTTGAAAGATTCATTTCAGAAAATATTGAAATCTAAAGAATGCTTGATATCAGCGGATTTCAGGCATGCCAAAAAATGAAACAACATTGTAAAGAGCCCCTGATTAGTGTATAATACATTAGTTGATTTAGGGGCTTCTTTAGCTTAGAAAGGAGCCTTTAATGGGAAAAGATCTCAAAGGAAAGGAGCTTGGAGAAGGAATTGTTCAACGAGCCAATGGTACA
>JAILJP010000010.1 GCA_024694625.1 Lachnospiraceae bacterium
TGAAGGAAAAACGGTGGGAAGCGTTCGTGTTTCTAAATCGAAAAGGAAGACCTACAAAGAATACTGCTTATGATACGACGCTGGAAAAGATATGCAAGAAGGCAAAGATAAAGAAAATATCGATGCATTCACTAAGACATACCTATGCGACCAGATGTATAGAGGCTGGAATGCGACCTAAGACGCTACAAGAAATTTTAGGGCATGCGCATATATCAACCACAATGGATTTATATGTGCATAATACGGAAGAGGAAAAGAAAAAGGAACATCAAAAATTTGAGGCTGCTTTTCAAGAATGCTTTAAAGATATAGTATAGAAATTTATAGAAATACATCCCAAAACATTTTTTGTGTGAAAAATGTGTAGATTATCCAAAGTTGGAAGTTAAAAAGTCTCACAAATCGCAAGAATAAAGGGATTTTAAAGAAATGGAGATAGATATTTATGAAACTCGGAATCGTAGGTTTACCAAACGTAGGTAAGTCAACCTTATTTAATTCACTTACAAAGGCAGGTGCACTGGCTGCGAACTATCCTTTCGCCACCATCGATCCCAACGTGGGCGTGGTAGCTGTACCGGATGCGCGTCTGGAAGCACTTGGAAAACTTTATAACACAAAGAAAGTTACACCCGCCACTATCGAATTTGTGGATATTGCAGGTTTGGTAAAGGGTGCCAGCCAGGGTGAAGGTCTTGGAAACCAGTTTCTGGCAAATATTCGTGAGGTAGACGCTATCGTTCATGTGGTTCGCTGCTTTGAAGATGGAAACGTAGTTCACGTTGACGGAAGCATTGATCCTGCCAGAGATATTGAAACCATTAACCTTGAACTTTTATTCTCTGATTTGGAGATTATTGACCGTCGTTATCAAAAAATCCACAAGCAGGCAAAGATGGACAAGACCCTTGCCAAGGAAGTGGACTTGATTGAGCGCTTAAAAGCCCATATGGAAGACGGAAAAATGGCAAAGAACTTTGAAGTTTCCGAAACAGACGAAGATGAACAGATTTGGTTTGATTCCTACAACCTTTTGACCGCTAAGCCGGTAATTTATGCCGCAAACGTAGCAGAAGGAGATATGGCTGATGACGGAGCAAACAACAAAAATGTTGCAGCAGTTCGCGAGCTTGCAATGGCTGAAAATTCAGAAGTCTTTGTTGTTTGTGCAGAAATGGAGCAGGAACTTTCTGAGTTGGATGACGAAGAAAAGAAATTGTTCCTTGAAGATTTAGGTGTAGAATCTTCCGGATTGGATAAGCTGATTGCAGCAAGCTACTCTTTGCTTGGACTTATGAGCTTTTTGACTGCCGGAGAAGATGAGTGCCGTGCTTGGACGATTAAAAAAGGAACAAAGGCACCACAGGCAGCAGGAAAGATTCATACTGACTTTGAACGTGGATTTATTAAAGCAGAAGTTGTAAACTACCAGGATCTTTTGGATTGTGGCTCTCTTTCAGCAGCAAAAGAAAAAGGAATTGTTGGTATGGAAGGTAAGGAATACGTGGTTCAGGACGGCGACGTAATTTTATTCCGTTTCAATGTTTAAATTAGAAGAAACACCTTTCAAATCCTCAAAAATCCGCAGAAAATGCGACTTGATTATTTGTTGAAACTTGTTTATACTAAATATTGTACTTGTAAAAACTAGCAACGCATTATTTTGGGGATATGGAGGAGTAATCATGAGATGTCCATTTTGCGGAAGCGATAACACACGCGTAATTGATTCTAGACCGGCAGACGATAACAATTCTATTCGTCGTCGTAGAATGTGTGATGATTGCGGAAAGCGTTTTACTACATACGAAAAGGTTGAGACCATACCGCTTATTGTTATCAAAAAGGATAACGTACGTGAGCAGTATGACAGAGCAAAGATTGAAGGCGGTATTTTGCGCGCTTGCCACAAACGCCCTGTTTCAGTGGATACCATTACCAAGTTAATTGACGAAGTTGAGACTGAAATCTTTTCTTCCGAAGAAAAAGAAATCCGTTCCGATCGTATCGGTGAAATCGTCATGGAAAAATTAAAGGATATTGATGCTGTAGCGTATGTGCGTTTTGCTTCAGTATATCGAGAATTCAAGGATGTAGAGACATTTTTGGATGAATTAAATAAAATGTTGAACAAATAACAAAAAAGGGTTAAGTTTTTTTGTTGACCGTCGATATATAATGTGAGAGGAAATATGACGTATTTATAACGTGAAAGGGATTTCAAGCACATGAATATTTCAGGAATTAGACCATATTCAGGATTCTACAATATAAATAACGTCTCAAACGTTCATAACAATCGACCGGAAGAAGTTTCTCAGCCTGTAGAAACGAAGGAAGAGGTCAAAGAAGTTTCCAAGGAAGCTATTGAAGCTGCAAAGAGTAAGCAGACCTTTGGAAGCTATGATTACGCGGACCAGTATCGTCCTACAGAGAACTTTGAAGTAAAGTCTGAAAAGAGTGACCTTCGTTCTTTGGACGTTGAAAAGGCTCTTTCCGATATGAGAAAGGACCAGGCGATTCAGCAGTACCAGGTATTTGTTGGAGAAAATGCTGAACCGGAAGCAAAGGTGGTTCGTGGAGCAGAAGACTTCGTATTATAATTAAAGTTCAAAAGACAGTTCGAAAGGACTGTCTTTTTTTTATGCCTCAAATTTCAAAGGATTGAGGGTGGCTTACTTGTAAAAATTCTGCTATAATGCCCTTTGGTGTCAAAGAAGAAAAGGATATCATATGAAAAGTTTACTTTACCCGGACGATTATATTTCGTCCATTTATGATGCAGATATAAAGAAATTATACGAAGAAGGGTATCGCGGCATAATTTTTGACGTGGACAATACCTTGGTTCCTCACAATGCTCCCGCAGATGACAGAGCAAAGGCGTTTTTTTCGGAATTAAATGAGTTGGGATTTCAAAGTCTTTTGCTTTCCAACAACAAGGAACCTAGGGTGAAAACCTTCCAAGAGGCTTCCGGGGCCAGCGCTTATATTTTCAAAGCCAATAAGCCCTCTGTAAAAGGATATGAAATGGCCATGGAAAAGATGGGCACCACGAAAGAAAACACACTTTTTGTGGGAGATCAGATTTTTACAGATATCTGGGGAGCCAACCGTGCCGGCATTCGTACCATTATGGTAAAACCGGTTTTAAAATGGAAAGAAGAAATCCAGATTATTCTAAAACGACTGGTAGAAGCCTTTATTTTGCTTGGTTACAAGCATTATGTGAAAAAAGGTGGAGAGGTCCGAAAGGTTCCTATGAAAAAATAGGATTTGGACAGCTTGGAAAAAAGATGAATCACAGGCTTAGATCACAATTGTTAGGTAGTAGAAAGGATACATCATGAAAATTGCCATTGGAAATGACCATGCGGCCATCGAATTAAAGAAAACCATTAAAGAGTACTTGGAATCCTTGGGAAATGAAGTTGTTGACTTAGGAGCCAACGAGAACAAAGGAATCAGTTACACCGTTTTTGGTGAAGCGGTAGCGGAAAAAGTCGTTGCCAAAGAAGTAGATTTCGGAGTATTGATTTGCGGAACGGGTGTGGGCATCTCCATTGCTGCCAATAAAGTACCCGGAATCCGAGCTGCAGTTTGTTCAGACCCTACCACTGCAAGATTGGTAAAAGAACATAACAATGCAAACATTATTGCCTTCGGTGCTCGAATTGTTGGAAGCGAAGCTGCAAAGGATATTGTGGATGCTTATATGAATGCCACTTTCCAGGGCGGACGTCACGCAGATCGTGTGAACATGATTAGCGATATAGAAAAGAAATATTCAAAGTAAAATTCTATTTGCCTCTGTAGGATGGGGATGAAAAGGGGAAAACCCTGCCTTCTTGCATTTTGCCGTACTATCGTGTAAAATGTTAGAAGTTATTTTGTGTATTTAGGAGGAATTAAGAATGATTACAGCCGGAGATTTTAAGAACGGTGTTACTATTGAGTACGATGGAAAAGTATGTCAGATCGTTGAATTTCAGCATGTAAAGCCCGGTAAGGGAGCTGCTTTCGTTCGTACTAAGCTTAAGGATATTGTAAACGGTGGTGTAGTAGAAACTTCTTTCAGACCTACTGAAAAATTCCCTACCGCTCACATCGATCGTAAGGATATGCAGTATCTCTACTCTGACGGCGATTTATTTAACTTCATGGACGTTGAAACTTACGACCAGATCGCTTTGTCTCAGGATGACATCGGTGATTCCTTGAAGTTTGTGAAAGAAAACGAAATGGTTAAGATTTGTTCTTACAAGGGAAATGTGTTCGCTGTAGAACCTCCTCTTTTCGTAGAACTTCAGATTACTGATACAGAGCCCGGATTTAAGGGTGATACAGCTACAGGTGCTACAAAGCCTGCTACTGTTGAAACCGGTGCTGTTGTTAACGTTCCTTTGTTCGTTAACCAGGATGATGTTATCAAGATTGATACAAGAACCGGAGAATACTTATCTCGAGTTTAAGGAAGAGTTTTATGGATTATAAGAGCCTACCTCTTTCGCAGATTCTTAGAGAAAGAGATATTTACGTTATTTTTGATGAAGAATTTCAAAAGGCAAGCTGGTTAGACTTATCGGCGCTTCAAGCTTCTGACAGCACCATGGAGGATTTATACTCCGATAACATTTTGCCAAAGGATGTGTTAGACAAGATTGACGAACGCATCAAAAATGAAATTACGTTGAAAGAATAGCAAAAAGCCATCGACTTATTTGTCGGTGGCTTTTTTTCTCTAGTATGATATAATCTTTTTATACTTATTAAGTTACTTGTATTAGGGGGAAAAAAGAGTGAATGATTTAACTCGTATAAAGTATTTCAATGATATTTTTGAGATATTTTCATCCAAAGAGGATGGACATTTTACTTTTTGGGCAGACTATAATGAAGGTAGCGTGTATTGGAGCCACGATATGATGGAGTATTACGGCTTCCCGCAGCAGTTGATTGCAGAGGAAGGAGCGCTGGATTTTTATAAAAGCCGTATTCATCCCGAGGATTTACCGGCTTACGAACAGCAGGTGGATGACATGTTTTCTAATCGAAATGAGTGGATGCATTCGACCTATCGTATTTTAAACAAGGATAATGTCTATGTTACCTGCACTACAGACGCGAAGCTCTTCCGAGGAGAAGAAGGCAAGCCGATTTTCTTTGCCGGAAAGGTAGTCAATCACGAGGTTTCTGAAACCATCGATCCGGTTACCGGCTTGTACAATCGTACAAAGCTCGTCACCCAGATGACAAAGTATGAGAATGCCAAGCGTTCGTATTACCTTTTGGTTATTGGTATTCGAAATTTTGTTGCTATAAACGACTCCTTCGGTTACCGTATGGGAAATCGGGTATTAAAAGAGATTGCCAACTTTGCACGAAGTTTGCGACTGGATGGCTACGTGTACCGTGTGGAAGGTACGAAATTTGCCTTTACCTTAAAGTCAGATCGCCACACCAAAGAAGAGATTATTGCGATTTACAATCGTTTCCAGGCTTTCATGGAAAACGAACTTGTGGTAGATGGGAAAAAGATTTCCTTAAACGTCTGTGGTGGAGCGCTCTTAGCAGAAGCTCCGGACTTAGAGCACAATCCCATTTTAAATTCGGCTCTTTATGTAATCTCCAAAGCAAAAGAAGAAAACCTTACAAATCTTTTGTTTGCCGATGAAACACAGACCTTTGAAAGCCGCCATATGATGGAAGTGCTTTCTGCTATCCGAAAAGATATGATTGGAGAAAAGAAGCATTTTTACTTGGTATACCAACCTATCGTGGAAGCTATGACCGGAAAGACAGCGGGTATGGAAGCTTTGCTTCGCTGGTCTTCCGATACCCTTGGAAATGTCCCTCCCAATCAGTTTATTTCCTGGTTGGAAAAGGATGGCAAGTTTAATGAACTGGGCCGATGGATTTTCCGCCAGGCTCTTCGGGATGCTGCACCTATCATCAAGGAGCGCCCTGACTTTATTGTAAATATCAATATTGCCTACCCGCAAATTCAAAGAGATGAGTTTATTGATGAAGTGGCTCGTATTTTGGAAGAAGAGGGTGTGCCTGCACAAAACGTCAAATTCGAGTTGACGGAGCGTTGTAAATTATTAAACATGGAAATGCTTCGCAATAAGATGATATCCGTTAAGTCCATGGATGCACAGGTTGCTTTGGATGACTTTGGAACGGGGTATTCTGCCCTCGATTTATTAATCAATCTTCCGGTAGATCAAATTAAAATCGACCGTAGTTTTGTTATGGATATTCAAGAAAATCTTGAAAAGCAAAGCTTGCTTCGCGCCATTACCGGCTGTGCCAAAGAACTTGGTAAAACAGTTTGCGTAGAAGGTATCGAAGAAGAAGATTTAGAGATTTACTTACAAAAGAATTTCTATGTCAATTTATTCCAGGGTTACTATTACTCAAAACCCATTAAAATTGAGGAATTCAGAAAATGGCTGAACAAACACTAAAGGAAAAAAGATGAAGATTAAAGATGAAGCACACAAGATGAAGCTGGCATCTCCAAAGATGGCAGCTTCTTCTTCGGAAACAAGAAATTTGGCACTTTCCAATATTGCCAAAGCATTAAAAGAAGAAAAAGAACAAATCTTTGCGGCAAATCAATCTGATTTGGCAGCAGCAAAAGAAAATGGGGTTTCACCCGCAGTTACCAAACGACTAAAATTTGATGAAGCTAAGCTTCAATCCGTAATTGAAGGATTGGAACAATTGCAGGGCTTGCCGGATTCCATCGGAACCGTGCAGATGAACCGTCAGCTAGACGAGGGCCTGGTATTAAAACGTATTTCCTGCCCCATTGGTGTGATTGGCGTGATTTTTGAAGCACGCCCCGATGCCTTGGTTCAGATTTCCTCTCTTTGTATCAAAAGCGGAAACTGCGCGATTTTAAAGGGTGGAAAAGAAACTGCAAATACCAATAAAACCTTATTTCAAATTATCAAAAAAGCAGCAGTGGATTCAGGTCTTCCTGAAAATTGTCTCCTTCAGGCAGAGGCTCACAGCGAGATTGACGAGCTTTTAGAGTGCCACAAGGACGTGGACCTTTTGATTCCTAGAGGCTCCAATGCTTTTGTTTCTTACATTATGAATCACACAAAGATTCCGGTAATGGGACATGCAGACGGTATTTGCCATGTTTACGTAGACAAGGATGCAGATTTTGAAAAGGCGATTCCCATCGTAGTTGATGCAAAGACGCAGTATACCGCTGCTTGTAATGCTGCAGAGACTCTGTTGGTCCATAAAGATATTGCAGATGAGTTCTTGCCCAAGGTTGCCGAGGCACTTTCAAAGGCAAATGTTTCTATCTACGGAGAGGGCAAGGCAAAAGAACTGACAAACGCAGAACCTTTAACGGAAGAGGGCTTTGCAAAAGAATATCTCGATTTAAAACTTTCCGTTAAAATCGTATCTGATGTGGAAGAAGCTGTAGACCACATCAATGCCTACGGCTCTCATCATACAGATGCCATTATTACAGAAAACAGCGAGACCGCTGAATACTTTATGCAGATGGTGGATTCTGCCGGAGTATATCAAAATGCCTCCACCCGTTTTGCAGACGGCTTCCGATATGGATTCGGAGCAGAGGTGGGGATTTCTACCGGAAAGATTCATGCCAGAGGACCGGTTGGTTTGGAAGGCTTGATGACCTACAAATATAAGCTTTACGGCAGCGGACAGATTGTGAACGACTACGCTACCGGAAAGAGCAGTTTTTCTTTTAAAGATTTATAAAAACGGAGGCCCTTTGGCCTCCGATGTACATTTCTTATTCTATAATTTCATAACGTTTGAATACTTTATCTTCGCCGCAGACCTGTCGGGTGCCGTCGATGTCTGTTACGATGTAATCATCTTCGCCGATAAAGGTGCGTCCTCTGCGATGAAAGATAAACGGACAAACATATTCATCATTCTCATTTTTGATTTTAATCAAGGATTCTGTATTAATCCATCCTTTTGTGACCACATCGGACCACAGTTCAAATCCATCTTCCATACCTTTGTTTAACTCGTATTTTTCGACGGTTGCTTCTAACGGAATACGTTTGCATCGCATACTATCACGTCCTTTCTCTCCCTTTTTTCTCATTCTAATTGATTTAAAATAAAACCGCAATAACAAGATATAGTGGAAAAGGAGGAAACATATGATGACGAAAATCACCGGAAAAACAGACCAAATTTTTTGGAAATATATTAGAAAAGATCAGCTGGACACTGTAGAAATTTTAGTGGGAAAAAAGCATTATTATTTGCCAACTATAATAGCCGTGAAGAAGGTTTTTGAAGGAGGAATTGTTTTGGAAGAACGGGTGGAAGGCGTGAATCTGGAGGAGTATCTTTTGAAAGAAAACAAAGAGTTTTTGGAAGAGGAAATCTTAGAAATTGGGATTCAGCTTTGTGATGCGCTGCATTTTTTACATAGTAATCGACCGCCCATTATTCATGGGGATGTAAAGCCGGAAAACATTATGATTTCTATGGAAAAACCCCTTCGTATCCGTTTGATTGATGTGGATGAAGGTGTGGTTTGGCGGACAAATGAAAGAAACCACTATAGCCGCGGAACCATAGGGTATTGCAGTCCGGAACAAAGAAGGGGCGAGGCTTTTGACGTAAAAAGCGATATTTACAGTGTGGGGAAAACATTGGAGTTTTTATACTTTGGATGTAAAAAAAAGTGGAAAAATCGTCGGTTGAAAAAGGTCATAAATAAAGCAACGGCTACGAAGGAACAAGATCGCTACGTAACCGTTTTGGAAATGCAACAGGACTTGCGTACTATTTTGTACGGGCGTTGATATAGTTGCTTTTGTATTTGGAATAAATAATTTTTTGGCTGCTGTAGAGTCCGTAGTATCCGGAAAGCATGTAGCTTAGAGCTACGGCCAACAAAAAGTAGGGGGCGCCTTCCATACCAAAAAGTTCTAAGCAAATGATAAAGGCTGTGATGGGAGAGTTGGTAACTCCGCAAAAAACCGCACCCATGCCGATGGCCGCACATAGGGAAGGGGAAAGTCCAAGGATGTTTCCGAAGAGGCATCCAAAACTTGCACCAATGAAAAAAGAGGGGACGATTTCGCCTCCCTTATAGCCGGCAGCAATACAAATAGCCGTAAAAATAATCTTGAACAAAAAGGCAAAGGTGTCGGTTTCGCCGGCCATACAATCTTTGATATATTCCACTCCGGCACCGTTGTAGGTCTGATTGCCTTCCAACATTGTCAGGACAAAAATCAGGGTGCCGCCAACAAAAGCACGAAGATAAGGGTTCTTAAAAAGCTTTTTGGACCAGGCATCGCTTTGGTGTAAGGCAACGCAAAACAAAATACTCACCAATCCGCAGAGCATAGCCAAAAAGGCAGTTTGTGCTCCGGTCATTAAATTAAACTGAGGGATGGACTCGATTTCGTAGGAGGCGTTTGGCGCACCCAGATAGGTGGCAACCCCACGGGCAACCAAAGAAGCGATGACACAGGGAACCAAAGCGGCGTAGTGCATGATTCCTACGGAAACCACTTCCATAGAAAAAATAGCAGCGGCCAAAGGCGTTCCGAAAAGTGCAGAAAAGACAGCACTCATGCCTACCATAATCATGGTCTTTTTCTCTGTGTCGTTGAATCGAAACAGCTTTCCAACAGAGTTTCCGATGCTTCCTCCCAACTGCAGGGCAGCTCCTTCACGTCCTACGGAAGCACCTACGAAATGGGAAAAAATCGTTGAGATAAAAATCAGTCCCGACATACGTTTGGGAATATTGTCATCGGACTGAATGGCAGAGAGCACCAGATTGGTTCCCCCGTCGTTGTCATAATTTGCCAAATGATATAGAAAACGAATCAAAACCGCGCCAAAGGGGAGCATAAACAGCACCCAACTGTGGGACAGTCGATATTGGGTAGCCAATCGGATGCCGTGATAAAAGAAGGCTCCGATAAGACCTAAGACAATTCCAACCAAAAAGGAAAAGACAATCCACTTTAGCGTTGTCAGCATTCGTTCTTTGTTATGATTTAATTTGTTGATGATAGTATTTTTTTCCATAATCCACCTCTTATGAAACTCTATCATTTCCCGATTTTAAAAACAAGAATTCTTTTCTATGTATATAAAGTATGGTATGATACAAGCAGTGAAAAACTCGCATTATGTGAGGTGATTTGGGGTATTTATGGGAAGTTTTTTGGAACAATTCAATATAAACAGTGTGAGTCACAGTGAGTTTCATAAAAACACTGTTGACTATATAAATGACAATCAAGAGTATGTAGGACGTTCAAATCGAATGATGCTGATTCGTGTGTCCTTTATCATAGAAATTCTTTTAACGATTTATTTTTTCCTGTCTTTAAGTGTATTTAAAAGTTGGAACGTAACAGAGATTTACGCCGCCAACATCGTTATCAACGGTATCGCTTTAGGGATTTTTCTTTTGTTTTTTTGGAAAAAAGAAGTTCCGGTAAAGCGAACGGTTCGTGTCTGCGAGATTTACCAGTTTTACATTATGATGTTTTTGGTAGTCATTAGTTTGGCTCCTTTGGAAATGGAAAGCCCTGCGGTTTACTTTGCTTCCTTGGGCATCGTTTTTGCAGTGGTCTTTATCATTCCCTGGTATCAGATGGTGATTCTGTTTGCTGTAGAATGCGGCATCATGATTGTTGCCAGCTATTTCCTAAAGTCTGCAAATATTTTTTCCATCAATTTGTTTTCTTCCGTAGTGGCATGTTTTGTATTTGCCTACATTGCCAGAAATCTTTATGAGTTCCGTATTTCCGAAAGCATTGCAAAGGCAAAACTAAAGGATATGGCGGGAATCGATAAGTTGACCGGACTTTACAATAAGGGCAACATGGAAAATCTTTGCTTGGATTATTTCAATCACAATGAAAAAAACGTGGCGATTATGATTATCGACTTTGATAATTTTAAAGTGGTAAACGATACCTTTGGTCATCAGCAGGGAGATCAGGTGCTGAAAGCCTTTGGCTCCATTTTAAAGAAAAACGCCGGCGAAGGAGATTTGGTAGGTCGAATCGGTGGCGACGAATTTATGATTATGGTGACAAATGTGACCTCCCAGGAGGCTGTTTTAAAAATGGCAGATGCCATTGTGGAACAAACTCATGACATTTTGGCCAGTGAATTGGTCTTTGCCTTTTCTTGTTCCATCGGTATTGCACTGCGAAGCCAGCAGGAGGGACTTTCCTACGATATGCTCTTTTCTTATGCGGACCGTGCTCTTTACAATACAAAGAACAACGGTAAAAACGGCAAGAGTCTCTTTACTATGGATATGTTGCAGCAGGATACCTTCAAGTCCATTTTGCTTGTGGATTCCTTAAAGGTTTCCCGTGCTCTTTTGGTCAGCTGTTTAGAGAGGCGGTACCATCTTTACGAAGTAAACAATGGTTTGCATGCCTTAAATCTTTTACAGGAAAGAGCCACAGAAATGGATACGGTAATCATTGATGTGGATCCCAGTAACAGTCATATTCAGGAACTTCTTGATTTGCTAAAGGCTTATGATAACGCCAAGGATAAAGTGGTATTTTTGGTAATGAGCAAGCACCAAAAGATCGAATACAACTTAGAAGGATTAAACGTAGAATATATCATGAAACCCATTGATACCATTGAGGTTTCAAAGAGGGTTCGTGAAATCATAGGATAGTGCTACGGGAGATAGGAGGAACTATGAATCAGGTTTACGAAAAGCTGACAAAGGCTTATGAAAGTTTGAGAAAACAAACGGATTTTGAACCGGAGGTTGCTTTGGTTTTGGGATCCGGTTTGGGGGATTATGCGGATTCCATGAAGGTGGAGGCTTTTGTGGATTATAAGGATATTGAGGGATTTCCGGTTTCCACAGCGCCCGGTCATGTGGGACGCTTTGTCTTCGGATACGTGGGAGACAAAAAGGTGGTTTGCATGCAGGGTCGTGTCCATTTTTATGAAGGATATGATATGGAGGATGTGGTGCTCCCTATTCGCCTTATGAAGATGATGGGAGCAAAGGTTTTGTTTTTGACAAATGCATCCGGCGGTATCAAAACCGGATTTAAGGCCGGAGATTTGATGCTGATTACCGACCAGATTTCCTTTTTTGTTCCTTCGCCTCTTAGGGGTGAAAATATCAAGGAATTGGGAGTACGCTTCCCGGATATGAGTCATATTTACGATGAGGATTTGCAGGAAGTTTTAAAAAAATGCGCCTGTGATTTGGGCATCACCTTAAAAGAAGGGGTTTATGTTCAGACCAAAGGCCCGAATTACGAATCCCCTGCTGAGGTAAATCTTTGCAGAATGCTTGGCGCGGATGCAGTAGGTATGAGCACCGCCTGCGAGGCTATTGCGGCAAATCACATGGGTATGAAGATTGTGGGAGTTTCTTGCATTTCCAACTTGGCTGCCGGTATTTCGCCTACCCCTCTGACAGAAGAGGAAGTGATTGAAGCAGGGAAGTCGGTTTCCAAAAAATTCAGTGCTTTGGTAACGGAAGCAATCCAAAGATTTTAAGATATTTTGACGAATGGGGGATTTGCCATGAATATTAAATTTAAAAATGCCAGGATTTTAAAAACGGATATTGCAAACCATAGCTTTTCCATTGAAAAAGGAGAACTGTGGGTGAAGGATAACACCATTGCCTATATTGGGGACGGAAATGATGTGGAATCCATTGCAAAAGAAGGGGAAGTGATTATTTGGGAACGGGAGATTGACTGTCACAACAATCTCTTAATGCCGGGATTTAAAAATGCCCACACCCATACCGCGATGACGTTTTTACGAAGCTTTGCCGATGATCTTCCTTTGCAAAGCTGGCTGTACGATTCGGTCTTTCCAAAAGAGGGCCAGCTGGTGGAAGAGGATATTTACTGGCTGGATATTCTTGGAATTATGGAGTATTTGACCTCCGGTATTACCTCAAATTTTGATATGTACTTTTTCCCGCCTACCAATGCAAAGGCTTCGGTAGATACGGGATTTCGAACGGTTCAGACTTCGGGATTAAACAATTTTGGTGGAAGTCTGGAAGCTTTAGAAGAAAACTACAATGTGGTAAACGATATGGGGGAACTTGTCTCCTTTATTATGGGATTTCATGCGGAGTACACCACTTCTATGGAATTGATGGAGGGGATTGCAAAGCTTTGCGAAAAGTATAAAAGCCCTATGTTTATGCACAATTCTGAAACAGAGCTGGAAGTAAAAGAATGTATAGAGCGTTGGGGAAAGACACCGACGCAGCTTACGGATTCTTTGGGTATGTATCGCTATGGCGGCGGTGGATATCACTGTGTATGGATGGATGACAAGGATTTTGAAATCTTTAAAAACCGTGGCCTTTATGCAGTTACCAATCCCGGTTCCAATACCAAGCTTGCCAGCGGCATCGCACCTATTACCAGATATCTGAAAGAAGGAATCCATTTGGCTTTGGGTACGGACGGACCTGCGTCCAACAACTGTTTGGATATGTTTAGGGAGATGTTTTTAATGACGGGATTGGCAAAGCTTCGGGAAATGGATGCCGCAACGGTTCCTGCAGAGGAAGTGCTTTATGCCGCTACCGTGGGAGGCGCCCACGCCATGAACCTTGGAGATTGTGATTCTTTAGAAGTTGGGAAAAAGGCAGACTTAATCCTTTTGGATTTAATGCAGCCCAATATGCAGCCGGAAAATAACATCGTAAAAAACATCGTTTATTCCGGAAGCAAACAAAATGTAAAAATGACCATGGTAAATGGTCGTATTCTTTATGAAAACGGGGAGTTTTTCATTGGATTTGATCCAAAAGAAATCTATGGAAATGCAAACCAAATTATTGGACGGATGAAATAATGCTAAAAGTAACCTTTGTACATCACAGTTGTTTTGTTGTAGAAACAGATCACCATATTCTTGTATTTGACTATTTCCCCAAGGAAGCAGTGAAAGAGTGTAATTTTACCGGAGAAATGCCAAAGCTTCCTTCAGACAAACCGATTTACGTGTTTGCAAGTCACAAGCATCGGGATCACTTTTCTTTGGAAGTGCTTCGGTGGGCTTCGGAATATGAGAATATTACCTATATTTTTTCAAAAGATATTCGCTTGGGACGAAACTATCTTTTGCGAAACGGTCTCGAGCTTTCTATTAAAAGCCGCATCAAGTTTGTGACGGCCATTAATTCCTACGAAGTGGGAGATATAAAAGTTGAGACTTTAAAGTCTACCGACGAGGGTGTTGCCTTTTTGGTGGAGGTAGATGGCTTGCGGATTTACCATGCAGGAGATTTGCATTGGTGGAACTGGGGCGAGAGAGGCGAGATTTATTGCGAAGCCATTGGAAGTGCATACAAACGGGAGATTCGTCGTATTGGCGAACGTCATGTGGATTTGGCTTTTGTGGTTTTGGATCCTCGTATGCAAGAAGATGGATACGCCCTGGGAATGGAGCATTTTTTAAATCATGTATCCTGCGACTTGGTGTTCCCTATGCATCTTTGGCAGCAGTTTGATTTGATTCAGACCTTCAAGCGTCGCCCTCAGATTGCCAACTTTAAAGATAAGATTGTAGATATTGACCGGGAAAATTTGATTTTCCAAATTGAAGAATAGAAAAAGACGACAACAAAGGAAAAGGTGAAAACATGACTGTGGAAGAACAGTACAATCTGGCTTTGGAAATTGCCACCAAGGCCCATGAAGGTCAGCTGGATAAAAGCGGCGTGCCCTATATCGAGCATCCAAAAGCCGTGGCGTCCTATTGCAAAAATCCCAAGGCAAAGGTGGCGGCATTGCTCCACGATACCATTGAGGATACCTGGGTGACGGAAGACTATTTGCGGCAACAGGGCTTTGACAAGGATATTATTCGGGCCGTTGTTTTGGTGACAAAATGGAAAGACTTTGACGAGGCAAAGGATACCCGCAAGTACCTTTCCTCGATTAAACAAAATCCCCTGGCCAGAGAGGTGAAGATGGGAGATCTTCTTCATAATATGGATCCTCTTAGAGTGATTCCCGATATGAAATTAAAAGAAAAAAAGACCCGGTTTTATTACCGGGAATTTCTCTATCTCTATTTGGATGATGCAACTCTTGCCGATGAGCTGCTGTAATTTATTTTAAAATTTTCACGGTATAATCGCTGGTAAAGTCATCGGCGATTCCTTCAGAAACATAGATGGTGTCATCTTCCGTAATTAAGATGACATCAAATAAATCCTTGTGCTCCTGCCAAAAGGCTACCGCTTCATCAAAGTCCATTACAAATAAAGCCGTGTCATACCCGTCGGCGTCCACGCCATTTTTTGTGACAACGGAAACGGACTTTAAGGAACTTTTTGTAGGACAACCGGTGGAAGGGTCAAAGATGTGGCGGTATACGGTACCGTCTTCTTCGAAATAACGTTCATATCCACCTGCGGTAGTAACAGCGCAGTCTGATGCGGAAAGAACGCCTACGTATTCACTGTCGGAGGCGTCTTTGTCCGGCTTTTGGATGGCAACCTTCCAATCACTGCCATCGGGTTTTGTTCCCACCAATTGTACATTTCCCCCTAGATTAATCAGTCCATAGGAAATCTCATAAGATGCAAAAATATCCGCAACCTTTTGGGAGGCATAGCCCTTTGCAATGGTTCCAAGGTCAATCATCATGCCTTCTTGATCAAAAGAAACCGTCGTTCCTTCTAAATGCATTTTGTCACTTCCCACTAAAGGCAGCAGTTCGCTGATTCGATCCTGAGATGGAACCTGATAGTTTTGGGTGGTGAAACCCCATTCATAAACCAAAGGGTAGACAGTAATGTCGTAAGCTCCCTTTGTTTCCTCATAGTATTCCAAAGATTTTTCAATTAAATAAGCGGTATCTTCGGAAACTTCTCCGCCACCATTTGCATTGATTTGGGCGATTTCCGAAGTCTCAATATTGGTGGAAAAAATCTGCTCTAATCTGGTGATTTCTGCAGCGGCTTCTTCAACGGCAGCTTCGGCATTTTTCCCGTAAGCGGTTAAGCTCATGTAGGTATCCATAGCAAACAGCTGGGTGGTGTATTCCTCTGTGGAAGAGGAAGCCTCTTTGGATGGGGAGCAACCGCTAAAACCTAGAATCATTGCTGATGTCAGGGCAACAGAGACGATTTTTTGAAAGGGGTGTTTGCCTGCTTTTACATCTTTCTTTTGTTGTTTGCAAAAGGAAGGTTTTTTATAAAAAAAAGATAAAAATGATGTCATATTGATTTGATGTTTGACTGATAAAACCTTATCAGCCGTCCTTTCCTTATATCTTGTATTACAAATTCTTTGGAATCTGTGAAAACCGGATGTTATTATAGCCTAACATTTCAAAAGAAAAAAGTCCTATTCCGAGATTTTTCGGTATTGCTTTGGTGAAAGACCGTAAACTTCCTTGAATTTCCGATGGAAGTAGCTGGAGTTGTCGTAGCCGATGGCCTCCAAAATCTTCGCCGTGGATAGGGTGGTATTTAGGAGCAAATAGGAGGCCTGCTCTAATTTTCGCTTTTGCAAAAGCTCCTTGAAGTTTCCGCCGGTATATTTTTTTAAGAGGCGACTGATAAAGTAGGTGGGCTCGTTGAGAGACTCGCAAAGTTTGGAAAGGCTACCCTCTTTGTAGTTTTTGTCGATGTATTGCAAAGCAGAGAGCACCAGCTTTTGCTCGTAGGAATCTTCTTCCGAAACCTGCACGTCCAATGCAAAGGAAGAAAGGTTCATTAGCACCAGTCCCATGGTGGTTTGGTTGATTTGGTTTGTTTCCTTTTTGTGTTCCGCCAGATTCCAAATCATATTTTCCATGAGATTTTGCACAGGGAGAATGTCCTTTGCTTTAAAGTGCAAATAGGAAGTGACTCCGTCGGCACCGGTTAGGGTGGAAATCAAAAAGGAACGCAAAATATTGTCGGAACCCATCATGGATATCGCCTGTTTGAAAAAGTCCGGCAGCATAATAAAGTTGACCGCAATATCGTTGGTGCCGGCGGGGAGGATTTCCTGAACGGCATTTTGATTTAAAAACAAAAGGTCCCCTTCTTCCAGTACCAACTGCTTTTGATGATTGATAATGTGGGTGGTGGAGCCGCTGTACATGTAGACCATTTCTACGTAATTGTGGCTGTGGGGCGGAAAGTGTACATAGCGGGTGTTGGGCCGGATTTCAATGAGACGGCCTTTTTCCAACAGCCGGGTGGAATCCACCACAAAGTTTTCTCCCATAGGTGCTTCCTCAAAGGTGCCGGGAGAGATGTAGAGGTTTTGATCCACCTCTTTTTGTCCGTTTAGAATATTTTTTTCTTCTTTGGTAATTCGTTTTAACTTTTCCAGTAATTCCTGATTCATAGGAAAAATCCTTTCAAAACAATAATTGCAAAACGTCCTGAAATATTTGGATGATCGGTTTTTATCATTGTTATTATTATAACAATTTTATCCGGTTGTGCAAATAAGGTCCTGTTTTTTGCTATACCACGACCTTATAAATCTTTTTGGCGGAAAATATACTAAAGATAGAAATGAAAAGATGCCGACGGTTTTGTTTGGTTATAATAAATGGTTTTGGCATGGGAGGTTATAGATGAGTCAAAAATATTATTTGGCAGTAGATATTGGCGCGTCTTCCGGAAGACATATGATTTCCTGGTTGGAAGACGGAAAAATGAAAATGGAGGAAGTGTACCGTTTCCAAAATGGAATGGTTACACAAGGTGATAAAAAACTTTGGGATACAAAGAGTCTCTTTCGTGAAATCGTAGCCGGTATGAAGGCTGCAAAGGAAGCGGGCTATGTTCCTTCATCCATGTCCATTGATACCTGGGCTGTGGATTATGTCCTTTTGGATGAAAAGGATGAAGTGCTGGGAGACACCTACGGTTATCGTGATAGTCGTACCAAAGGTGTGGACGAGGAAGTGTACAAGATTATTTCTGAGGAAACCCTTTATAAAAGAAGCGGGATTCAAAAACAGATTTTTAATACGATTTATCAGCTCTATGCAGATAAGTTGCAACGCCCTGAGGTGCTTGCAAAGGCAAAGACCTTTTTGATGCTTCCGGATTATTTCCAGTTTTTGCTTACCGGAAAGAAAAAGTCCGAGTATACCAATGGCTCCTCAACGCAGTTGGTAAATCCCAATACCAAACAGTGGGATTTTGAGTTGATTGATATGTTGGGACTTCCAAAAGAGATGTTCCATACATTGCAAATGCCGGGAACTTCTTTGGGACGATTGACACCGGCGATTCAAAAAGAAGTGGGCTATGACTGTGAAGTGATTATGTGTGCCAGCCACGACACCGCATCTGCGGTAATGGCCATGCCAAAGACTGTGGATGGGCTTTATTTAAGCTCCGGTACCTGGTCTTTGATGGGTGTGGAACTTCCCGAAGCCCTTCGGGATGAAAACTCTCATGAAGGAAACTTTACCAACGAAGGTGGTTACGAATATCGCTTCCGTTATTTGAAAAACATTATGGGACTTTGGATGATTCAGTCGGTTCGCCATGAGACAAAGGATGCCTATTCCTTTGCTGAGATTTGTGCCATGGCTGAGGAGTGCAATGACTTTTCTTCCAGAGTGGATGTGAATGATGATTGCTTTTTGGCGCCGGAAAATATGACCGAGGCCATCAAAGACTATTGTAAGAGAACAAATCAGGCGGTGCCCGATTCCCTGGGAGAAGTGGCTACCGTAGTATATCAAAGCTTGGCGGAGTGCTATGGCAAAACTGTAGCGGAAGTAGAGCGAAACATAAACAAAGAATTGGAGCGCATTTACATCATCGGCGGTGGTGCCAACGCAGCTTACTTAAATGTACTTACCGCAAAGGCTACCGGCAAAGAAATCTACGCCGGTCCTACAGAGGCAACTGCCATTGGAAATATTATGGCGCAGATGATTGCTCACAATGAATTGAAGGATTTGAAGGTCGCCAGAAAAGTGGTTCGGGAGTCCTTTGAAATCAAGGTATATAAATAAGGTGTTGTAAAGGAGAATCAGTATGTTAGTAGAAACAAAAGCAAAAGTGGGTGTGTTTTCCATTGCTTTGGGAGCATATCTTCCTCAGTTTCCGTCTTTGGTACCGGAATTTGAAAAGCAGTTTGAAGACTTTAAAAAGAGTATTCCTAATACGGTGGAAATCATCGACGGTGGTGTGGTGACTACAAAAGAGTTGTCACAGGCAGCAGGAGACAAGTTCCGCGCTGCAGACGTTGACTTGGTATTTATGCAGCTTTTGACCTATGCAACTTCTTACAATATGCTTCCGGCGGTAAAGGATTTGGATGTGCCGGTAGTGCTTGTAAATGTTCAGAAGTTGAAGGCTTTGGACTATGATACTGCAGGAACCGCAGAGTGGTTGGGTGAAGCTTATGCCTGCGGTGCAGTTGGTGAAATGGTTGCAGATTTGAACCGTTATGGAAAGCGTAGCGCAGTCATTACCGGTGTGGTAGAAGGCGGCGATGCAGCGGTAGAAAAAGAAATCAAAGAATGGTGCTTGGCAGCTCAGTGTAGAAGAAGATTCCGGGATACCAATATCGCTCAGATTGGACGTCCTTATCCGGGAATGATGGATCTTTACATCGATGAGTCCAACCTCTATCGCAGAATGGGACTTTACACCAAGCAGTTTGACTGGGAAAAAATCTGGGCCATTGCAGATGACATTTCTGACGAAGCAGTAATTCGTGCAAAGGCAGAAGATATTTTGGATACCTTTGATATTGTTGGCGGCGGCACCATAGAAGACGTATGGGAAATGGCTCGCTACGTAGTTGCTTTTGAACAGTGGGTAAAGGACGAACAGCTTGGCTTGGTGGCTTCTCATTACGACGGCTACGCAAAAGGTCAGGCCGGCGTTGTGGACAGCCTTTTGATTCCTGCCTTTTCTATGTTAATCAAACAGGGAACAGCTTGCGCGGTAGAAGGCGATATGAAGGTGGCTATGGCCATGAGTATCTTAAAGACCATTTCCGGTACCGGTCAGTTGGCAGAGATGTACACCATCGATTTTAATGATGACGTTACTTTAATCGGACATTCGGGCTCCGGTGATTATCATATTTCTCAGGCGAAGAAGCCTACCATGAAGATGATGGATGTCTTCCACGGAAAGACAGGCGGCGGATATTTGACACAGTTCTATCCTCCTACCGGCCCTATTACTTATTTGGCAATTACCCAGGATGGAGAAGGTCACTTTAAGTTTGTGGCAGCAGAGGGTATGAACGAAGAAGGAAAGATTTTGCAAAACGGCGATACCATGATGCGTACCCGTTTCTCTTGCTCCGCTTCCGAATTTGTTACTCGTTGGAGTGAGACAGGCCCCACTCACCACTTTGGAGCAGCTGTGGGACATCATATGGAAACCATCAAAAAGGTAGCAAAAGAATTCGGCGTACCTTTGGAAATCGTAGTTCAGTAGTTTTTAGATAATGATAAAAGAACATATTTGTTCTGCAAGGAGGATATTGTAATGAAAATAACAGACGCAAAATTCGCAGAAGGATTTATTCGCATGGCAAATGACGGATGGGAACAGGGCTGGCATGAAAGAAACGGCGGAAACCTTTCCTATCGTATGAAAGATGAAGATGTAGCTGAAGTAAAGTCTTTGTTAAAAGAAGATGGTCCTTGGAATGAAATCGGAACCAGCGTTCCGGATTTGGCTGGGGAATACTTTATGGTAACCGGTTCCGGAAAGTATTTTAGAAATGTAATCTTGGATCCGGAAAATTCTTGCTGCATCGTAAAGTTGGATGACAAGGGTGAAAAGTATCAGATCCAGTGGGGATTGGTAAACGGTGGTCGTCCTACCTCCGAGCTTCCCAGTCATTTAATGAACCATGAAGTAAAGAAAAAGGCAAGCGGTGGCAAACACCGTGTAATATATCACGCTCATACAACCAATGTCATCGCTTTGACCTTTGTGCTTCCTTTGGAAGATGAAGTATTTACCCGTGAACTTTGGGAGATGGCAACCGAATGTCCTGTAGTATTCCCTTCCGGAATCGGCGTAGTAGGTTGGATGGTTCCCGGCGGAAGAGATATCGCGGTAGCAACTTCCGAACTTATGAAAAAATATGATGTTGCTATTTGGGCTCATCACGGAATGTTTGCTTCCGGTGAAGACTTCGACTTAACCTTTGGATTGATGCACACAGTAGAAAAATCCGCAGAAATCTTGGTCAAGACCCTCTCAATGTCTCCTACCAAGCTTCAAACCATTACTCCTCAAAACTTCAGAGACTTGGCTGTAGATTTCAATGTGGAGCTTCCTGAGAAGTTCTTGTATGAAAAATAATATTGATTTTACAAGGGTGTTGGAGTATTCTGTTATACGGAGCTTTTGTGCTCAGATTTATTTTAGAGTAGGAGTGTTCGTATGAAAACAGTAGAAGATTATATCCGTACGATTCCGGACTTCCCGGAAAAAGGAATTATGTTTCGTGATATTACCACGGTACTTGGAGATGCAGACGGATTTCAGCTTGCTATTGATGAGATGACTAAATTATTGGAAGGTGTAGAATTCGACGTAATCGCTGGAACAGAGTCCAGAGGATTCATTTTTGGAACTCCTTTGGCTTACAACTTACACAAACCTTTCGTATTGATTCGTAAGAAAGGAAAGCTTCCTTATAAGACAGTATCTCAGGAATACGATTTGGAATACGGAAAGGCTGAGATCGAAATGCATGTAGATTCTATTCAGCCCGGACAGAAGGTAATCTTGGTTGACGACTTGATCGCAACCGGTGGAACTATGGAAGCTGCAGCTCAGCTTGTGGAAAAGCTTGGCGGCGAAGTAGTAAAAATGCTATTCCTTTTGGAACTTGCAGGATTGGAAGGACGCAAGCGCCTTTCCAAATACGATGTGGGAAGCGTAGTAACCTATCCCGGAAAATAAAATTCTTACCTCTCAAGCGAAGCGCTTGGGAGGTTTTTTGTTGCCCTTTTTTCCAGAACCTTTGGAG
This sequence comes from Lachnospiraceae bacterium, assembly GCA_024694625.1. Lineage (GTDB taxonomy): Bacteria > Bacillota > Clostridia > Lachnospirales > Lachnospiraceae > JAILEN01. The sequence continues at coordinate 22,005 of JAILJP010000010.1, forward strand.
GCTTTCTATTTTCCCTACCCGCGGCTTCCCCTGCCCTGCCTCCAACCTGATTTCACAAGGATGTTAGAAACTTTAGATGCTATAAACGAGCATTCATTTGTGTCCTTTCAACAATTTACAGTTCGAAGCAAGTGTGTGCCAGGGACAAAGACTTGTTTTTTATTTATAGCGCTTTTCAAAACTCAAGGTGAGCCGGCTTAAGTCACCGTTCGCTAAGTAAAAAGACGAAGCATGTTTTTAGATGTCGGTACCACACACAATCTCAGTCCATTTCGGTTATGTGTTCTCGGTGCCGTCCATGGCACCTCGTACCGACATCTATAAAAAACATGCTTCTTTTTTACTAAGCTCACTATAAAGCGCTCGGCTCACCTTGAGTTCTGAGAAAGCGCATATTTTAACCTATTCAAGTCTTTGTCAGGCACACATCTTGCGATAGAATTGTAAATTCTTGAACGAACACAAATAATAAAAAATGCGAGTATAGCATCTTAAAGTTTCTTCATCCGCAGATGAAACGGTTGGAGGTAGGGCAGGGGAAGCCGCGGGTAGAGAATAAAAAAAGAGCCTCCAAGGGCTCTGGGAAAAAAGTTCCTATAAAAAGGAAAAAGGCAGTCTTTCGACCGCCCTAAAGAAAAAAGATTACTCAACATTGACTGTTCGAATGTATTGTACTAAAATGGTGCCATGAAGTAAAGTTCAAGTTTTTCATTTGAAAGATGAAAGTAATTCAATACATAGGGAGGTAGTAAATGACTTTATTATCATATGAAATTTTCCAGAGCATTATTGACAATGGCTCTTTTGCAAAAGCGGCTTCTGCACTGCATTTAACTCCATCAGCAGTTAGCCATTCGATTTCAGGAATGGAAGAAGAAATCGGCTTCCCGCTTTTTATAAGAAGTAAAAACGGTGTACAGCTTACATCTGCCGGAGAAGAAATCAGTCCTTACATTCAAAAGATTGTTTCTTCCAACAACAGTTTGTCTCAGGCAATTGCGCAGATGCAGGGCCTTCAAACCGGTACCGTTCGTGTAGGATGTACCAATACCGTTTGTTTGACCTGGATTCCTCATATCTTGAAGTCTTTCCAGGAAGAGTATCCTCAGATTGATGTTGAGATTTTCCAGGGAAGTTACGATGACGTAATTGTTTGGATTAAAAACGGAAACATTGATTTGGGTATTGTGTCAGAGGAGGCTTCTGAAAAGTTACCGTTCATTCCTTTGTATAAGGATAGTTTGGTTTGCTTGGTACCAAAGGGATTTATGCCCTCCACCACTACATTTATGACACCGGACGATTTAAAGGGACAGCCCTTCGTAATCCAGCAGGATAGTTGCGATATTGATATTATGAATTTTTTGAATAAGTATCGCTTGTCCATTCGTGCCAACTGCCATATTTTGGATGACCAGTCAGCCATTGCCATGGTAGAGTGTGGCGCCGGTATTTCTATCATGCCGGAGTTGATTATGGAAACAGCAAAGAGCAGCGTGGATGTATACCCCATTCAGCCTGAGCAGCACAGAACTTTGGGTATTTGCTCCCAGAACAGAGATTTTATGTCACCGGCAGCAAAGGTTATGCTGAAGCATATTAAAAACTATGTCAGCACCTTAAAAGGCAGCTTGGTGGAAAAAGAGAAATAAGGAAGATTACATGATAAAAGCAGTTTTGTTTGATATGGACGGAACCATTACGGATACGGAGCGGGTGTACAATGTTTTTTGGGCAGAGGCGGCTCATGAAACAGGATGCATGGAATTTACCAGAGAAGACGCTTTGGATTTTCGTAGTTTGAATCATAAAGACGCCCGTATTTTAATGGAAAAGAAGTTTGACGGTCGGGCAGACTATGACAAGATTCACACCCTTTGCGGTCAAATGGTAAAAGACTATTTAAAGGAAAATGGTATTCCGAAAAAGCCCGGTGTGGATGAGATTTTATCCTATTTAAAAGAAAAAAATTTAAAGGCTGCTGTGGTAACGGCAACCGCTTTGGAACGGGCTCTTCCCAGATTGGAAGCGGTGGGACTGTTGCATTCCTTTGATGAGGTCATCAGTGCCCATGAAGTGCCTCAGGGAAAACCCCATCCGGATCCTTATCTTTATGCCTGTGAAAAACTGGGCTTACAGCCCGATGAGTGCATCGCCGTTGAGGATTCTCCAAATGGAGTGCTTTCCGCATATCAGGCAGGCTGTCCTACCATTATGGTTCCGGATTTGACGGAGCCGGATGAAGCGTTAAAAGAAAAGCTTTTTGCAACCTGCAAAACATTGGCAGACATTATTGAGGTCTTGGAGGAAAAGAGCAGCAACAATGGATAATGTCTATATTTGCGATTTATACGAAAAATTTCACTGCCTGGCAGGAGATTGTCCCACCAGCTGCTGCAAAGGTTGGGTGCTTCCGGTGGATGATGAGGCTTATGAGCGTTATAAGAAGCTGGAGGGGCTTTACGGAAGGCATGTGAGATCACATATTACAAAGCACAAAGGGATACGTGTGATTCGACGTCAGTTGGGTCGCTGTCCTTTTTTAAATTCCGATAAACTGTGTCAGTTCCAGGCAAATGGTCATCCGGAATTGATGCCTTTGGTGTGTCGTACATATCCTAGAGAGACGGTAAGTTTTGACAAGGAAGCCAGATCTACATTGGTTCTTTCCTGCCCGGCGGTAGCAAAACTCTTTATTGAAACTCCCGGCAGACGGGAGTTTCATAGGGCGGATACCAAGGTGGAAGTCTTTTGGGAGTTGAACAACGAAGACGACGCCATGTTTGCCTTTTTGAAAGAGGAAGAAGAAAAGCTTTTGGACTTCTTTTGGCAGGACGATAGGGAAATGCCGGAGAAGTGGCAGGCGATGTATGCCTACGTTTACCGCAAGCATGATTTGATTATTCGGGATCGGCTGAAGGAAACCGTGGACATTCCTTTGACCTACGACAAAAGCAATATGGGAGAGTACGCCCTTTTGAATCCTCCTACCTATTGCTTCTTTAAAATAGAAACCATTGACCATATGGTTTTGAATTGCATCAACTACGGTGCCTTGTCGGTTCGGGAGCCGAAGTTCTATCATTTGATCAAAGGCTATTTGGATATTTTTGGAAAGCAGTATTTGGACTGCGTGGACAACTACTTTGATGAGCAAATGAGAAAAATGCTACGGGAGAATCCTGAGGCCTATGAACGTTATCGGTCTTATTTTTCCTGGTGCATGAACGAGTTGTTCTTTTTGGCTTTTGAAAATTACAATATTATACGTCAATACCTGTACTGCGTGTTGTATACTCAGCTTTATATGATTTTTGATTTGGTGGATTATATGGAAAAAGGACCCAATCGAAGCCCGGAACGTTTGGCGGAAGTGCTCTATATTTGCGAGCAGGGAATCCAGCATAATCCCTCACTGAAACACAATCTGATGGAAGTGATTCGGAGAGAATTTTTGTAAAGATTTTTTTTAAAACTTTAATTTTTGCCAAAATGGGTGTATAATGTCAATGTATCTGCGGTTTGCCTTTTTTTAGGAAACGCAGTTTTTTAATCTATTTTTAATGTGTTTTGGTGTTATAGAAAGTTATGGTGAGAAGATGAGTGATTACCAAGTCGGTGACTATTTAATGCATGAAAGTTCCGGCGTTTGTCAGGTTGCAGAAATCTCCGAGAAGGCCCTACAGGGGAAAGGCTCTGAGAAAATGTATTACTCGCTGGACCCTGTATTTCAAAGCGGCAGTCAGGTGATAACCCCTGTTGCTTCAAAGGTTCGTATCCGTGACGTTAAATCCAAGGAAGAGATGCAAAATCTTTTGGACAAGGTTTTGGAGCTTCCTGTGATTCGAGAGCAAAACATACGCGCGCTAGGAGACATTTTTAAAGAGAAGATGTCTGAATTTGATCCAGAGCCGTTGGCTACCGTTGTAAAGACTGTTTATCTTCGTGAGCAGATTCGTATGGCAGCCGGCAAAAAAGCCATGTCTTCCGATGAGAAGGTGATGGCAACAGCAGGACGTAAACTATTTGAGGAAATGGCCTTCGCCTTAGGCGAGGATATGGACACAGTTCGGACAAGATTTTTCAAAAACTTGAAGACGGAAAAGGATTTATGCATTAAAACACTGGAAATTCAATAAGAATTTCATGGAACCCGGGTGGATTTTCTACCCGGGTTTTTGTATGATGGAATGAGAGTTTGAGGAGTTGGAATAATGACAAAGGCAGAAAGAGAAAAACGAAGAAGAATGAGACAGCTCATTCATGGAATTATTTATGTTTTGGCAGTGATTGGTGCAGTGACGGTAATCGTACTTATGGTATCTGCATTAAAATCTTTGATCAATACAAAACGGGTGGTGACGGAAGCCCCGGAGATTACGGAAGAGCTCTTAACCCCCAACGAATACTCCAGACCGCAAATCGCTTTGGAGGAAGTAAACGGAATTGTAATTCATTACACCGCAAACCCGGGAACAACGGCAGAAAACAATCGCAGCTATTTTGAAGGATTGGCTACCTCAGGTGAGACCTATGCCAGCAGCCATTTTATTGTGGGAATTGACGGAGAGGTCATTCAGTGTGTTCCTTTGACGGAGATTGCCTACGCATCCAATGAGAGAAACAGCGACACCATTTCCATCGAATGTTGTCACGAGGATGAAAGTGGAAAATTCAGTGACGATACCTATGCCACCCTCGTACATTTAACTGCATATTTAATGGGACAATACGATTTGGAAATCGATGATGTCATCCGACACTATGATGTTACAGGAAAGGACTGCCCGAAATATTTTGTGGAACATGAGGATGCCTGGACCCAATTTAAGGAAGACGTAGAAACCTATATCAGAAAGAACGGAGAAAAAGTTTCAAAATGACCGAAGAACATTTCAAAAAAATGACGGAAAGCATTAAAAAGAGAAAGGGTATTGTCTTTTTGCTAAATGGCTTTGACAAAATGATTACAGGAATCACATTTTTGTGTTATCCTCTTTTGCTGGGATATTTGTTTATGGCAAAAGATCCTTTTTTGCTTGCGGCAGTTATGGTGCCGGCGGTGTCCTTTGTGATTGTCACCTTGTTTCGAAAGATGTATAACGCAAAGCGGCCTTACGAGGTATATGATTTTGAACCGGTGATTCAAAAGAACACTCTGGGGAAAAGTTTTCCCAGCCGACATGTGTTTTCTATTTTTATTATTGCCATGACCTTTTTCCAGGTGGAGCCGGATTTAGGAATTTGGTTTATGCTTTTAGGCGTGATTCTTGGTGTGCTTCGGGTTTACGGAGGCGTCCATTTTATAAAAGACGTGTCAGTGGGAGCTGTGGCAGGAGTCGTGGCCGGACTGATTGGCTACTATATCATTTTTTAAGGGAGTAACGAATGAAAAAAACAGCAAAAAGAATAATGGCAATACTACTTTCCTTGGGCGGAACCCTTTTGGCTTTGTATGTAGGTGGATATTGGCTTTTGTTTCGGCCACTTCATAACCTTTACTTGGGTTATTTGAGACACACCATCTCTTTGGGTTTGTTGTTAAACAGTTTTGTCCGCATTTTCTTTTCTGCTACGGTGTTTGGAAGTATCTGGTGTATTTTTGATATCTTGGCCGGATTTTTCCGTGATGAGGAAGAAGAGAATTGATTTTTTCCTGTTTTTCTTTATAATATGGATAAACAAACCGATAAGTATTATAAGAAGAAGTTGAAATAGAAAGAAGGTGAGTCCATGAAATTTACAAAGTTAAATGAAAACTCTATCCGTTGCATTATCTCCCAGGACGAGATGGTGGAATACGGAGTAAATTTAGATGATTTAATGGACGACCGTGAAAAGGCGGAGGATTTCCTTCGCGTTATATTGGATGAAGCAAAGACAGAAGTTGATTTCCATACTTCCGGAGAAGCGTTAAACGTCCAGCTATCCATTATGCCGGACGGTGATATCGCGTTGATGATTAGCGATGATCAAAATGCAGCAATCCGGGCCATGCTTTCTCAGTTCAAAGATAAGTTGAAAGATTTCTCAGATTTTATTACAGAAGAGAAGCAGAAAAAAGACAACGTTCACAAAAAGGGTACCGCAGAGGTGAAGCCTTACGAGCCTACTCCTTTTGATCAGGTGGTTGAGACCACCAAAGAAGTATTGGAAGCAGCGGCAGAAGACGATCCTTTGGAAATGACTTTGTGGGCGGAGTTTAGTGCTTTGGATGATTGCGTTCGCCTGGCAAAAGCTTTGCATGCTTTGGGAGATGTGGATTCAAATCTCTTTAAGTTTGATGATGCATATTTCCTATCTATGACTTTGGTTCAGACCAAACGTCAGATGGCCAAAAATGTTTTTGCAGTAGCGGAGTATTCCACTCAGGTATTCAATGACGCATCATTGGCTGCCAGATTAAATGAGCACGGTACATTGATTTTAAAAGATCATGCGCTGCGTGATTTAAGAGAATTATAAAAACAAAATTTGAATATGGATTCTATTTGATTTAGATTTTAAGACCTTCCATTTGGAAGGTCTTTTTTTGTAAAAAATTAAAAAAAGTACTTGCTTAAAGTTATCATATATGATAACATACAAGACAGTTGAGGTGTGTGAATATGAATAAGCGGTATGCAGACGGTGTGACTCCTGCAGAAGCTTTGATGGCCAGAGAGCAGGTTGCGTCTCAGGTGAAAGAAGCGAGAAAGGAAGTCCATCTGACTCAGCAAAATTTGGCGGACTTGACCGGAACTCAGAAGTCCAACATTTCCCGCATGGAAAGCGGCAGGTACAATCCCAGTTTGGATTTTTTGGTTAAAGTTGCTTCCTCTTTAGGGAAGGAACTAACCATCAAGATACAGTGATTTGTATTCTACTTCGACAAAAGCAGAAGAGGGTGGAAAGCCTTCTGCGAGGATGAAATGGTAAGGGTATATGAAGAAAAAACTTTCGTTAGATAAGAACATCAACAGAAATGTTGTCTTATGTCGTACCACCAGCGTTCATGCCGGAAAGGCTACGACCAAGAAGCTTATGGAAGATTCCATTTCTTTCACCAAAAGCTATCAAAGAATTCCATTTTTCTTGCGGGAAAGGTTCCGCGGTGCATCAGAGATATGCATCATTTCCATTAATCGTAACGAATACGGCAGAGCACGTCGATCCATCGACTGCTTGGATTTTAGCATTCGGAGACGATTACGTTTAAATGTCATTTAACTCATGTTTTGGTGTGAATACTATATACAGAAGGCCCCAGGCGAGACTCCTACTCCTCGTCTGGGGTTTTCGCATTCTTTTTCGTCACATTTGTTTTATTGTGAAAATGAATGAATATCATTCAATTTAATCGTGAATTTTGTACAAGTATTAGCGCTAATCATATTGAAATTCCATTTTAAATCACTTAATATAGTAGGGAGCGTTTTATACGCTTAAGGAAATAAGAAAGAAGATATAAAATATGGAATTTAATGTTGGTGTGATCAAAGGCGATGGCATCGGACCGGAAATTGTGACTGAGGCACAGAAGGTTTTGGATAAAATCGCTGTATCTTTCGGTCATAATTTTATTTACAAAGACATTCTTATGGGAGGATGCTCTATCGATGCGACAGGAGTGCCTCTGACAGATGAAGCAATCGCTGACGCTTTAGCGTCTGACGCAGTTTTGATGGGCTCTATTGGTGGAAACACTGCCACTTCGCCCTGGTACAAGCTTCCGCCGGAAAAACGTCCGGAAGCCGGTCTTTTAAAGCTGCGTAAATCTTTAAATCTTTTCGCAAATTTACGTCCCGCTTATTTATATGAAGAATTAAAAGAAGCATGTCCTCTCCGTGAAGATATTATCGGAGATGGTTTTGACATGATGATTATGCGTGAACTAACCGGAGGACTTTATTTTGGTGCCAGAGAGACCAAAGAAGTGGACGGTGTAATGACCGCTGTGGATACCTTATCTTACAATGAAGATGAGATTCGCCGTATTGCAAAGCGTGGATTTGATATTGCCATGAAGCGTCGTAAAAAGGTGACTTCTGTAGACAAGGCAAACGTTTTGGATTCTTCCAGACTTTGGAGAAAAGTTGTGGAAGAAGTGGCAGCGGATTATCCGGAAGTGGAATTGGAGCATATGCTGGTAGACAATGCAGCAATGCAGCTGGTAAAAGATCCGAAGCAGTTTGACGTTATTTTGACAGAGAACATGTTTGGAGACATTTTGTCTGATGAAGCTTCTATGGTAACAGGTTCCATCGGAATGTTGTCTTCTGCCAGCTTAAATGAGACAAAGTTTGGTCTGTACGAACCTAGCGGTGGATCTGCACCGGATATTGCAGGAAAGGGAATCGCAAATCCCATTGCAACGATTCTGTCAGCTGCTATGATGCTTCGTTACAGTTTTGATTTGGATAAAGAAGCAGATGCCATTGAGGCTTCTGTAAAGAAGGTATTGCAACAGGGGTACCGCACCATTGATATTATGCCTCAGGAGGCAGATAAGCGTGCGGCAGTAACTCAGGTAGGTACTTCCGAGATGGGAGACCTTATCTGCAAGAACATTTAGTGTGAAAATTGTAATTTATCTGCATATATGTCTTCGGTGGGCTGATTGAAATGTTTTTTGCATGAGGTTATCGTCAAGTTTTCCTCGGCACCGTCGCCGCTTTACCTCATCCCGGTGAATGTCTGTAAAGTCCTGACTCCTAAAGTCGTCAGGCCAACAGCCATACACAGTGTATTCGGAACGCTCTGCGGTGTCTCTCGGAAAACTTGATGATAACCGCATTGCAAAATCTTAATTTGTATATCAGCTCACCTGTCGAACATAAACTACATATATTACGATTTAACAAATGCTATTACGGCATTTTGAGATTTCACATGTGTTCCAAGCGATTGAGTGTAGCTCTTAGCAAGACGGAGCCGAATAGGTGCGGGTGTCCGGTGGACACCTCTGCGGAGCAGAAGCACCGACCGAGCCGGCAGGCGAGACTAGGCGAGCACGCAGCGCAGGACGTTATGTCCGAGCAGACGCGCGGAGCGAGCGTTATGAGGCGAACGTCGAGCTTAGAAGCGGAACTATTAAGCTGGAACAGATGTGAAATCTCAAAGGCCGTATAGCTGATAAATTAGATATTAAAAGTATATGGAGGATGAAACATGATTAGTGATAACGCAAGAGCCGGCATGCAGCAGGCACCGGCAAGAAGTTTGTTTAATGCTCTTGGCTTTACAGCCGATGAAATGAAAAAGCCTATGGTTGGTATCGTCTCGTCCTACAATGAGATCGTTCCCGGCCATATGAATATTGATAAAATCGTAAATGCAGTAAAACTCGGCGTAGCTGAAGCCGGCGGTGTTCCCGTAGTGTTCCCTGCAATTGCTGTTTGTGATGGTATTGCCATGGGACACGTAGGTATGAAGTATTCCTTGGTGACCAGAGATCTGATTGCAGACTCTACGGAGTGTATGGCGATTGCTCATCAGTTTGATGCACTTGTAATGGTACCCAACTGTGACAAAAACGTACCGGGACTTTTGATGGCTGCTGCCAGATTAAATATCCCTACTGTATTTGTTTCCGGTGGTCCTATGCTTGCAGGTCGCGTACAGGGACATAAGACTTCACTTTCTTCTATGTTTGAAGCAGTGGGACAGTATGCTGCAGGTACTTTGGACGAAGAGGGAGTTTTGGAATATGAAAACAAAGCTTGCCCTACCTGTGGAAGTTGCTCCGGAATGTATACCGCAAACTCCATGAACTGCTTAACAGAGGCACTTGGTATGGGACTTCGCGGAAACGGAACCATTCCTGCAGTTTACTCTGAGAGAATCAAGCTTGCAAAACAGGCCGGATATGCGGTTATGGAAATGTATAAAAAGAATATCCGTCCTAGAGATATTATGACAAAGGATGCGATTTTAAATGCTTTGACCGTGGATATGGCTTTGGGATGTTCTACCAACTCCATGCTTCATTTGCCTGCAATTGCTCATGAAGTAGGATTTGACTTTGACATTTCCTTTGCAAATCCCATTTCTGAAAAGACACCGAACCTTTGCCATTTGGCACCGGCAGGTCCTACTTACATGGAAGACTTAAACGAAGCCGGCGGTGTGTTTGCAGTAATGAAAGAACTTGCTGATATTGGCTTATTAAATACCGATTGTATGACTGTTACCGGAAAGACCGTTGGTGAAAATATTAAGAACGCAGTGAACCGAAATCCCGAGGTAATTCGTTCTGTGGACAATCCTTATTCGAAGACCGGTGGACTTGCAGTATTAAAAGGAAATCTGGCTCCTGACGGATCTGTTGTAAAACGTTCTGCAGTAGTGGAAGAAATGATGGTTCATGAAGGACCGGCCAGAGTATTTGATTGTGAAGAAGATGCAATCGCTGCCATCAAGGGTGGAAAGATTGTGAAGGGTGATGTGGTTGTCATCCGTTACGAAGGACCGAAAGGCGGCCCCGGTATGAGAGAAATGTTAAATCCTACCTCAGCTATTGCAGGTATGGGACTTGGCTCTTCTGTAGCATTGATTACAGACGGACGTTTCTCCGGTGCATCCCGTGGAGCTTCCATCGGACATGTTTCTCCGGAAGCGGCAGTAGGCGGCCCTATCGCTCTTGTAGAAGAAGGCGATATTATTTCCATTAACATTCCTGAAATGAAGTTGGATTTGAAAGTATCTGATGAGGAATTGGCACAAAGAAAAGCAAAATGGCAGCCGAGAGAGCCTAAGGTAACAACAGGTTATCTGGCAAGATATGCCTCTATGGTAACCTCCGGAAACCGTGGAGCGATTCTTGAAATACAATAATAGAAAAAAGGAAAAAAGATATGCAACTTAATGGTTCACAAATTGTGATTGAATGTTTAAAAGAGCAGGGCGTGGATACGGTATTCGGTTATCCCGGCGGTGCGATTTTAAATTTATATGATGAATTATACAAGCATCAGGATGAAATCAAACATGTTTTGACTTCCCACGAACAGGGTGCTTCCCACGCGGCTGACGGTTATGCCAGAAGTACGGGAAAGGTTGGAGTGTGTTTTGCTACATCCGGCCCCGGTGCTACCAACTTAGTAACAGGAATTGCTACCGCTTATATGGATTCGGTTCCTATGGTTGCAGTAACCTGTAACGTTGGAGTTTCTCTTTTGGGAAAAGACAGTTTCCAGGAAGTGGATATCGCAGGTATTACCACTCCTATTACCAAGCACAATTTCATCGTAAAGGATGTCAACAAATTGGCACCTACACTTCGTCGTGCCTTTAAGATTGCCCGTTCCGGAAGACCGGGACCGGTACTTGTGGACATTACCAAAGATGTGACCGCAGCAAAGACTACCTATAAAAAAGAAGAGGTTGAACTTCCTGCACCAAGTACAGAGTGCATTACAGAGGAGGCTTTAACAAAGGCAGTAGCTTTGATTTCCAAAGCGAAAAAACCTTTTGTCTTTGTAGGTGGTGGAGCAATCATCAGCGATGCTTCCAAAGAATTAAAAGAATTTGTAGAACTGATTGATGCACCGGTTTGTGATTCCTTAATGGGAAAAGGTGCTTTTAACGGTGAAGATGAGCGCTACACCGGCATGCTTGGAATGCACGGAACAAAGGTATCCAACCTTGGAGTTTCAAACTGTGATTTGTTAATTGCTGTTGGAACCAGATTTTCTGACCGTGTGCTTGGAAATCCCAAGAAGTTTGCTCACCATGCAAAGGTGTTGCAGTTTGATGTGGATCCGGCAGAAATCAACAAAAACTTAGTTGTGGATGCGGAAGTAATTGGAGATGCAAAGAAAATTTTGAAACGAATCATTCCCATGCTAAAGCGGCAGTCCCATCCTCAGTGGAGAGAAGAAATTGCAGAATTGCAGAAAAAATTCCCTCTGAAATATGAGCCGGGATTCACCGGCCCTTATGTGGTTGAAAAAATCTACGAAAAGACAAAGGGAAATGCCATTATTACCACAGAAGTGGGACAGCATCAGATGTGGGCAGCCCAGTATTATAAATACTCAAATCCCAGAACATTTCTATCCTCCGGTGGACTTGGAACCATGGGATACGGGCTTGGGGCAGCCATCGGTGCAGCAGTGGGAAATCCCGGAAAGCGCGTGATTAACATTGCCGGAGACGGATGTTTCCGTATGAATATGAATGAAATCGCTACAGCAGTTCGTCAGCAGGTACCTTTGGTACAGGTGGTCATCAACAACCACGTACTTGGTATGGTGCGTCAGTGGCAGGAGCTTTTCTACGAAAAGAGATTTTCCAACACCACATTAAATGACAATGTGGACTTCGTAAAATTGGCAGAGGCTATGGGAGCCACAGCATATCGCGCTACCAGCGAAAAAGAATTTGACGAGGCATTGGAAAAGGCCTTGGCATCAAACACTCCGGTATTGATTGATTGTCAGATCGATTCCGATGATAAAGTATGGCCTATGGTTGCTCCCGGAGCTCCCATTGAAGAAGCCTTCGATGCAAAAGACCTTAAGAATAAATAAATTATATAAAGTAAAGAGAAAGGAAAGAGATAAGATGAGCAGAATTTACAATTTCTCAGCAGGACCGGCAGTATTACCGGAAGAAGTATTAAAAGAAGCAGCAGA
>JAILJP010000036.1 GCA_024694625.1 Lachnospiraceae bacterium
CGGAGCGATTTCATTGCCCGGTTCCACCTGGACCACAGGAGCGATGTTTGCCCAGTCCAGTGGTATGCCTTTAAAGGTTCCGGTAGCCTCCTATCAGTTGGATGATGCCAACACCCTTTATCCTTCCCTTACCACCTTGGGTGATATTTTAGGAGAAAACGGCTACAATCAGGAGCTTATGATTGGCTCTGATGCTTCCTTTGGAGGAAGAAGTATTTATTATACCCTTCATGGAAATCAAAAGATTTTTGATTATAACTATGCCATTGAAAATGGATATATCCCTGCGGACTACAACGTTTGGTGGGGCTATGAAGATGAAAAGCTTTTTGAGTTTGCAAAGGAAGAACTTTTGTCCATGGCTGAGGCAGATGAACCCTTTGCCCTTTCTCTTTTGACAGTGGACACCCACTTTGAAGACGGATATGTCTGCGAGCTTTGTGGTGATACCTATGGAGATAATCAGTATGCCAATGTGATGGCTTGCTCCTCCCGTCAGGTAGCAGAGTTTGTACAGTGGATTCAGGCTCAGGATTTTTATGAGGACACCACCATTGTAATCAATGGGGACCATCCCACTATGGATGCGGATTTTTGTACCGACGTTTCCGGAGACTATGTTCGAAAGACCTATAGCTGTGTGATCAACAGTGCAGCGGAAGCGACGAAAGAAGAACGGACATTTTCCACCATGGATTTATTCCCTACCACTTTGGCAGCCATGGGATGTGCCATCGAAGGAGACCAGCTTGGCTTAGGTGTAAATCTTTATTCTTCAAAGGAAACCCTTTTGGAACAATACGGTTTGTCTTACATGAAGCAGTATCTTTCCGATACTTCCAAGTTTATGTATGAGATGTCTGGTTTGTCCTTTGGGGAGGACCTTATAAAGCAGGTACAAAATACCACAGAGTTAAAACTAAAAGATGATGAGGGAAATCTCTACTTTTGGGTAAAGTATATCCACAAGTATTACAATGTGGATGATATCGACAGTGTTCGCATTGAGACAGAATATGTCAATGATGCCGGAGAGACGGTAACAGGCGAATATGAGTGCGAGCTTTACGTAGAGGATGAGAACAATCCCAATTACTATATGGTACAGGTAACAACAGATATCCCCTATGCCTATGCGGATCGCGTTTCTGCAAAGGTGTATTTTAGTGCGGGAGAATACGAGGATTATTTACTGATTGAGCATACGCCGGGAGAATAGGCGAAGCTTACGAAATGATTATGTTGAAACAAAAAAGATTTTATTTGTATTGGATACTGATTGGTATCTTTATAAGTGTTTCTTTGGCAGCCTGGATGGTGACACCTTTTGGAAATGCCAACCGCTTCTTTGATGTGGGCTATCGGGAAAGCTACGTCTTGGACATGAAGCGGATTGGCCAGGAAGGCGGCGTCTATTCTTTGGAGGATGAGACCTTTCGGGTAACAGCAGGAGCGGAACTTTCCACAGGAATGATGGGGATGCTGTTTGAAAGGGACGATGCCTACAGCATTCACTACATCTATGCCAATTTGCCCAGTGTGGAAGGAAAGTCCGGAGTGCCCCTTTGTATCACCTATCGAAAAGGGGATACCGATGAAATCTTTCCAGAGGAAAGAATCTATCTGTCTCAGGGGGAGGGCTACTATGAACTCTCCAATGATGATTGGGACAGCGTTTATGTGTATTTTCCTTTGGATGAGAGCTATACCTTCCAAATGGCGGATATCGGTGTGAGCGAATATCCTTTTTATATCAATCAAAACTTGTTGTGGCGCTGCGTAGGAGGCTTTTTCGCCCTTTATGTGGTAGTGACGGGAATACTGCTTTTTATTTATTGCAAAAAAGTGAATAAGTCTTCGGTAGGTGGCCGACGCTCTGTCGTGAGTGTGGGCGGTATTCTTTGGAAAAAGATTCCCTATATCAAGACAAAGGCGGTATCTGCATCAGTAATGCGAAGCGGCCTTTTTATCGCCCTTTATATTATTTGGAGAAGCGCAGAATCTTATGCCACCTTGTTGTCCGTACTATGGCTATTTGTTTTTGTACTGTTTATCCCCAGAGAAAAGCGTCAGTACCGTGGTCGCATGGAGGAAATGGAAGTGTTGATTTTGGCACTTTTGGCGGTTCAGGGAGTGATGGATCTTTTGTTTGAAAGAGCCTATGGCTATTCGGAAGTTTGGATGGGGCTTTTCCTTTTGGTGCTGGGATATTTTTGGATGAATATGAAGCGACCAAAGGAACTTCTTTTGGATTTCCTTCGGGCAATGTGCGTCCTATTGGCAGCAGATTTGGCCTATGCCTGGGCAGAGTATTTGAATTATCCCATTTCCAATTATTTCCGTATTGACGGACTTTGGGGCAATCCAAATCCCTTCTCTATTTCCCTGGCAACTATGGTGGGATTTGCAGCATGCTACATCTATATAGAAAAAGGGAAGTTCTTTCAAAAACTTCCAATCGCAGCATTGGTGATTTTAGGTGCTTATACCACCTATGTCTCCGAGTGTCGAACCGCTCTTTTAATGGTGGCGGCATTTTTAATGATGCTGGTGGTGGATGTTGTTTATCGCAGATTTGTGATGAATTCCAAGTACAAAAAGCAAATCATTCTGGGAGGAATTTTGTTGGCACTTATTTGCTTCGGACTTTTGTTCTTACTGGTGCTTCGTGGCTTTGGCGGAAGAACCGTAAGTGGAGTGGATTTGTCCAACGGTCGAAAAGAAATCTGGACGGCATATGTAAAGGACATGAACCTTTGGGGGCATTTTGCATTTTTGCATCGCAAGGGCTCTGACTTTTATTCTCACAATTTGATTCTTCGTGAGACTTACAAGTATGGTGTAATCGCAGGCTGTATCTATGTGATTCTTCTTTTGGAATTTTTCTATCAATTGTTGAAGAAGCTTTGGGAGGGATATGATAAAGCCCTTTTAGCTGTGGTAATCGGATTTTTCGCCTATGGCTTTGGTGCCTTTTTGGAATCCGGAGCGGAAATCCCCATGACCTGGACCAATTGGTACGGATTTTATATGATGATGTTGTATTTTATGGTTATGAAAAATAGATCTTGGCAGGAAGAGTAAAGGTATGGAAAAAGTATTTCATGTAAAAAGATTATGTTTGGTACTGGTAATGGCACTGCTCTTTGGACTTGCCTTTGCCTCCAACTATTATCAAAATAATTTCGGAATGGCTCTGCTCCACAAAGGCTATAGTAAAACCTTAAGCGTGGAAACAGGCGAGGTGTCCGGACAAAATGAGACTACACTGCTGATTGATGAAAGTGTAAATGGAGCGGACAATCGCTATTTACATCTTACTTTTTCGGACTGCAGTGACAATGCCAGCTATACCCTGCGGGGCTATGACAGAGATGGAAACGTGCAGTTTGAAACCACCTATGATTTGAAAAACGGTGTGAATATCATAAAGCTTCCAAAGATAAAGTTTGCCTCTATGGCCATCACCTTCCTGGGAGAAGGTGAGATTCACTGTAACCTGGAATCCGTGGTACTTTTTAAGCGTTATGACGGACCGCAAAAATACATCCTGACCACCTTTAGCGGTATGGTGTTGTTCTTTGTGTTCTACATTGTAGGTGTTTTAGTCTTTGCACAAAATAGAGTGGCACTTTTGGATGTGCTTCGCCGGGGTGCGTGCATCCTTTCCGTTGGAAAGAAAAATGCAAATATCAGCGCTCTTTTGATTGGGGCAATGACTGTGATTTCTTCCTCGCCTATGGCGGGAGAACGTATTGGCATGGCGTTTCAGATTCTGCTTTTGCTTTTGGCGATCATGATGCTTCCCAAAAAGAAGCCCCAAAAGGCAGAGGGAGTAATGTCTTATGCGTGGGTACTTTTTATTTTAATGACCTTTGTG
>JAILJP010000071.1 GCA_024694625.1 Lachnospiraceae bacterium
ATTCCACTTCCGGAAAAAATCACAACAAATTATACAAGGAAGTCGGCTTTGATGAGCTTTTGAAAACCTCGGATATTGTCTCTATCCATGCGCCTTTGGATGAGAATACACAAGGGTTGATGAATAAGGAAGCATTTTCAAAAATGAAAGAATCTGCTGTATTAATTAATGTTGGCAGAGGTCCAATTATTGTAGAAGAAGATTTGGTATGGGCAGTACAAAATAATCAAATCGCCGGAGCAGGTCTGGATGTTTTGACGGAGGAGCCTATGTCAAAGGATTGTCCATTGACGGAACTTTTAGAGGATGATCGCGTGTTTATCACACCTCATATTGCATGGGCATCGGTAGAAGCCCGTGTTCGATTGATGGATATTATTTATGGACAGATTGAGGAATTTTTGAATTCATAAAAATTTTCATTTTTTTCTGTAATATTTTTCGATTTATTACGTTCTTATTAATAGGAGTAGTGATTCCTACAAAAACTGAAACAATAAAATGAGTTTAGGATCAGGAAGGTGAGAAGTATGAAGAAAAAAATTATGATTTCCGTTGCGGCTGCAGCAGTGTTAATTGGAAGTTTAGGAATTTCCGGAATGGCAGAAACGGATCCTATACATAAATTGGCTCATTTAAAAGAAAAGGAAGATACAAGTGTAGAACCTGGGGAATACGTTGTTTCCAAGGTTGGAAATCTTTCGAAAGTGGAAGAAAATGTTTCTGCTGATGAGGTGATGTTGGTAGGAGAAGATATTCTCGTGACGGAAAGAGAAATAGATCAAGCGAAAGAATACTATTTGGCGCAGAATGAAAGTGATAAAAAAGCTAAGCAGGATGCTGTTGAGTATATGACAGAATTTGACGCCATGTATGCAGAGGCTGTGAAAAATGGCTATGATGTTACTGAGAGCGAAGTGAAGAAATACGTAAAAAAACTTCAAGAGGATTTAAAATCAGCTGAAAACTATGATGAAGTTAAGGTGATTATGTCTAGTTATGATTCTGAACAAGCATACTGGGATGACATGATTCGTGTTTATTATAAGCAGCTGCCAATCGAAAAATATGTAAAGGATTTGGAGAGTGCGTTTCAGAAAAAATGTAAGTATTCTGTGAATACAGAAGAATACAATAATGCTTGGGATAAGGAATTTCAAAAAATAAAAGATAATGCCGTTGCGAGTCAGGCATATAGTAAATCAACAACGAAGAAGCTGGACGAGTTTACGGAAGAATAATAAAAAGATTTGACCTGGGGCATGAATATGTCCCAGGTTTTTTGTGTGAAATTTATTTACGGACAGATTGTGGAATTTTTGGATTCATAGTAAGATAAGGATAGAATTTGGTCCGGCGAAAAGGAGGATACTATGGATAATTGGTTATATTTTTGGTTAATACTTTTGGTGGCCACTCTCATTTTAGAAGGAATTACTGTGGGTCTTACTTCCATATGGGTATCCGGAGGTGCGTTGGCAGCCCTGATCGTAGCTGCGTTCCATGGTCCGATTTGGCTTCAGGCAGTGGTATTTTTCGTGGTGACTTTTGTACTTTTATATTTCACCAGACCATGGGCGATGAAATACTTAAACAGTAAACGTGTTCGAAGCAACTATGAAGAGACCTTAGGACAGGAAGTTCGGGTTTTGGAAAAGGTGGACAATCGCATGGAGACCGGAAAAGCCATTTACAATGGAATGGAGTGGTCGGCAAGAGCCCTTCATGATGATGAGATTTTTGAAGTGGATGAGCAGGCCATTGTAGCTGAAGTGGTTGGAGTGAAGCTGATCCTACGAAAAAAAGATACGGATATAGATCAGAGTGTTAAAACCACTGAGGATGTAGTGACAGAATAAGAGGAGACGGAAGAAAATGCCGGGATTTCGAGCACATTATTTTTTCGGTGATGAAAGTGAGAAGGCAATTGATAAGACACCGGAATTTATATTAAATCATAGAAACGTATATAATCTGGGCCAACAAGGCCCGGATATTTTCTTTTACAGTCCACAGGCTCATCTGTTTTATCCGAAAAACATTGGGTTTATGATGCACTCAGACCGGGTGATGTCTTTCTTTCAGAATCTCTTCCTTTCCAGGGAGGGTTTTTCAAAAAAAGAGGATTTAGAGATTGCAGATGCTTATATTTGTGGATTTATGGGCCATTATAGCTTAGATACGGTAGCTCATCCCTATATTCATGACCGGGCTGAGAAGATGAAATATCGCCATGAGTTTTCCAAAAGCTTTGGAATTCATGTTCAGTTGGAAACGGATATTGATAATCACAATGTCCGTCATTTTTTGGGATGTGAACCCATAGAGTTTCATCATTACGACACCATCAAGGTGTCAAACTATGAACGTGAAGTGGTGGGGCTTTTGCTGGAAAGCGCGATTGCTTTGACTTACCCGGAAAATGCTGTGAAAAAGAAACATACAAAAGCGGCCATCTCATTTTCCAGAACCTTATTCCGTTGGATGGTAGATAAACATGGTAGAAAAAAGAAACTGGTGAAGTGGATTGATATGACATTTTTCCATCATGATTTTTTGAATGCAGTCATTTCCAATGATGATATCGAAATCAATCCGGACCCTTGCAATCTGAAACATCGGGAGTATAAAAATCCATGGGATGAGAGCATGAAAATCACAAAGGATTTTTATGAACTGATGGAGGATGGAAAGGATAACTACTTGAGAAGAGTGGCACTGTATGAAAAAATGATAAAAGAATATGCCACGGATAATCCGGCTTCA
>JAILJP010000081.1 GCA_024694625.1 Lachnospiraceae bacterium
TTGAGTTCTCAAGTTCGAACTTAATTGACAGGAACTTTTCTTGATAAGAAAGTTCCGATTTTTTCGAATCTTTCAAGGTTGTTTCACTATTCAGTTATCAAGGTTCTTCGTTGTTTCTCATTCAAGCGACAACTCTGATAGAATATCATGTTTTCAACTCTTTGTCAACAACTTTTTTTATTTATTTTTTGCATCCCGCCGTCATTAGCGGGTGCGAAAAATATACTATCAAAATGACCCTTCTCTGTCAAGCAACTTTTTGCACTTTTTTTAACTATTTCTTTTAGTAACTAGATATAGTCA
The DNA here is from genome assembly GCA_024694625.1 of Lachnospiraceae bacterium. GTDB lineage: Bacteria > Bacillota > Clostridia > Lachnospirales > Lachnospiraceae > JAILEN01. Next base: position 304 of record JAILJP010000081.1, read on the forward strand.
TTATCCAAGGATTTTAAACAAAATATTGTAATTATATAAATATAGAAGAAACTCATTTTCTTTGATTTGTCCCATAAGACTTCCGCCGATTTCTGTTACGGAAGTTAAAGAAGCAATGTACATAATAATCCAGAGAATTAAAATTCCTTCAAAAATTCCAAAAATCAATCCACCAAAATGACTAGCTGTACCTATTATAGGTGTTTTATTTATCAATCGAATGATCATCCAAACCAAAAAGCAAATAATGAATCCAAGAAGAATAGAGATTACTGTAGCAATAGCGCGAAGAATATAATCCGTCACAATTTCCGTTGTACTGAGAACCACTTCTTCTTTTTTCTCATTAAATCCTGCAGTAGCCTGTTGCAGCAACTGGTCCTTTATTCCAAGATCTGTTTCTTTGGACAGCGTTTCATAAAACTCCTGCAAAGAAGCCATCATTTCTTCATAGCCTTCTACCGCTTCTTTTGGCAACATATCCCCAAAGGAATCCTCTTTGTCCTTTTTCAATGCTTCTTCTGCATTATCCAAAGAAATATCCTCTGTGTTTTTCTCAATGATATCTCCTACGTTTTCAGAAATGGTGGCCACAATCTTTTCATCGTTTTTTAAATTTTCATAGGCCTGAGGAGATGCCCATTGCACAAACACAATCATAAAGATCCATGCGACCAACCCAAAAATAATTCCGAGGATTCCTCTTTGGAACCCTCGAATCCCCATAAGCATAATCAAAATTAATGCTACAAAAAACAGTACGTTTAATGTCATTCTACTTCAACCGTATCCTTTCCAGTTTTCCTTTTTCTATAATGATATAGGTACGATAACTTTCCCAAGGAATGATCTGATAGATTCCTCCCGTAAAATCATAGGAAAACTTTTTCACACCCAACATGGTATACAAAGTCAAATGCTCCCCGTCGGTTAACAATACTTCATTGGTTTTCGTAAAACTGATTTTGGTATAAACGTCTTCTATAGCTTTTTCAAAGCGACGTTTTCCCTTCATATTGTAAACCCCCAGTGTATTGGTTCCATCTTCGGAGGATGTCACCACACCGTAATACTTATCATTATGAAATACGCATTTCATTTCTCCAGACAAAAAGTGTTCCGTTTTGACCTTTGGTTCCTTTGTGTTGGAAAATACAATAATCTCATTGTCCCCAAAGGCAATGGCATCATCCCCATCCACGTAATCCACTTCCGGAATCACCAGGTTAGAATAGGAAAAGTTTCCAACAATATTATTTTCCTGTTTATCGCCGGCAGAGCCAAAGTTATAAAATACCACCGTGCTTTTTACGTCTCCGTCATTCAGATTAATTAAGGAAACCATCATATTCTCTCCATCAGAGGACAGAGCCAACGAAATAGGATAACCGGTATTTTCCGTATGCACCTCACCTGAGGCCAATACCTTTCCCTCACTGCTATAGAGATTCAAATAACCGGTATTTCCCTCCTGCATCAATACAGCCACATTTCCGTTTCCTGCCACGTCAGCTTCCACTATTGGTAATGTAGTGGAAATAGTTCCTAAATTTCCCGTAACTGACTGAATCAACGCCTGCGTTCCGCTTTTATCATACAAAAGCAGTTTATCGTCACAGATTTCAATTTTGGGATTGGACATTTCATAGGTCTCATTCCAAATAAGATTTCCACTGTAATCCGTGTAAAAAGCCCCATCCCTACTGTAGGATAATAGATTGTCCATAAAGTCCATATAGGAAGTTTGCTCCGCATCTTCTTTGGTAATGGTGTTGGACACTTCGTAATCCTCAAAAGAAACAAAAATACGGTACAAAAAATAGGCAATCACTAAAACTACCACTACTACCGCCAAAAGAATTCTTCTTGTCTCCTTGGAAATCGGCTGATTCATTTTTTCTAACTGTTGTAATTCTTCCATTTTAATTCCTAAGCAAAAAACAGGGAGTCTTTCGACTCCCCTTTATTTTTAATATGTAAACACGGCCACCCCGTAAGGTGCCAAAGGATAAGCGATGGAGTATTCCTTGCCGTCACAGTCCATATGTTCCGGTGTGTAATTCACCGGTCTTTTTGTATCCGTTCCTCCGAACTTTGGATCTTCACTGTTTAAAATCAGCTTCAATTTTTTGTTCTCCAAAACACCCACGCGATAATCGTCATATCTCATGGGGGTGAAATTAATCACAAACAACAAATTCTTTTTACCGGAAAAGCTCTTTCTTACAAAGCTGAAAATGCTTCGGTAACTGTCGTTTGCATTAATCCATTCAAAGCCGTTCCAGTTAATATCCTGTTCGTACATTGAGGGATACTTCGTATATATATGAAGAAGTTCCTTCATCCAATCGTTAATGGCCTTGTTATTTGGATTGTCCAAAAGGTACCAATCCAATTCCCGCTTTTCGCTCCATTCCTGATATTGGGCAAAATCCTGACCCATGAACAAAAGCTTTTTACCGGGATGACCCATCATAAATGCATAGCCAGCTTTTAGGTTTTTAAATTTGTCCTCTTCCAAGCCCGGCATTTTATTAATCATAGAACATTTTAAATGCACCACTTCATCGTGAGACAAAACCAAAATGTATTTTTCAAACTCGTTGTAGCTCATAGCAAAGGTCATCTTGTGATGATTGTCTTTTCTGAAGTAAGGATCCAATTTCATGTAATCCAAGAAATCGTGCATCCAACCCATGTTCCACTTGTAGGAGAAATTCAGTCCATTTTCTTCCACGCTACCTGTAACCTTAGGCCAAGCCGTTGACTCTTCCGCAATCATTACCACGCCCTTGTAACGGCCGGTAATCAAGGTATTAATGTGCTTAAAGAATTCAATCGCCTCAAGGTTTTCATTTCCACCATATTCATTAGCAACCCATTGGCCATCTTCTTTTCCGTAATCCAAATATAACATGGAAGCTACCGCATCCACGCGCAATCCGTCAATATGATAGGTCTCAACCCAGTTGATTGCAGAACCAATCAAGAAATTCTTTACTTCATTTTTGCCGTAATCGAAGATCTTTGTTCCCCAATCCGGATGTTCGCCCTTTTTCGGATCCGCATATTCAAATAAAGGCTGACCGTCAAAATTTGCCAAGCCATGCGCATCCTTAGGGAAATGTGCGGGAACCCAGTCTAAAATTACGCCAATGCCCTTTTTATGAAGATGGTTTACCAAATACATAAAGTCCTTGGGCGTACCATAACGGGACGTAGGTGCATAGTATCCTGTCACCTGATATCCCCAGGATCCATCGTAAGGATATTCGGAAATTCCCATAAGTTCTACATGGGTATATCCCATATCCGTTACATAATCCGCCAAGCTTTCGGCAAATTCCTTATATGAATAAAAACCGTCATCTTCTCTACCGGGATGACGCTTCCAGGAACCGGGATGAACCTCATAGATAGAAAGGGGTTTTTCCCAGTAATTTCCACCGGTGCCACGTTTTTTCATCCAAAGACTGTCGGTCCACTTAAAACCGTCAACAAAAGCAATTCTTGAGGCTGTCTCAGGACGCAACTCCGCCATATTGGCAAAGGGATCTGCTTTATACAGCTTTTCCCCTTCCGGTGTATAGATTAAAAATTTGTATAAATCCCCTTCTTTCGCTTCTGGAATAAAGGTTTCATAGATCCCCATATCCATAGGCGCAACTCTCTCCATCATATGGGAAGTTTCGTTCCATCCGTTGAATTCACCAATAACAGCTACAGCTGCAGCATGAGGTGCCCAAACGTCAAAACAAATTCCGTCCACGCCATCCACTGTCATAGCGTGGGCTCCCATCTTTTTGAAGATATCATAATGGGTAGCCTGTCCAAATAAATAGCTATCCAATTCTGTAAAATTACTCATATACTCCCCCTCTATTCTTCTTGAAAATCTTTCTCCTGTAAAATAAGATTTCCCTCATCATCGTAATGTTTTGCGCCCAATCGACTAAAGAAACCGCTGATACCGCCACGTTCCGCATGGTCAATGGCTTCGTCCACAATCTCTTTTACCCCGGTAATATACACAGGATGATCCGGGCGAAAACTAATATTAATCTTATCATATAAAGCCAGAATACCCAGTTCATCTATGCTATAGCCAAGTTCCAAGGCATAGGTCTTTCCGAAGTTTACCAACTCATCAATGGTCAGTACAGGAATGTTAATCTTCTCCGTAAACTTCTTTGCCAACTCCCCATTGGTATTCATCAGTCTCTTAATGTTTTCTTTGGTGTCTTCTAAGATGACCAACATACCGGTGTCATCATTCTCCATAAGAAGAGATAAGGTAACGGCACTTTCCACATTAATATCTCCGGCTTTTTCTATAATGAGACATCCGCCGGCAACTGCTGCAAAGAGCTGCTTTATATCTTTTTCATTTAGACGCTTTCCGTCAATCTTACCAACATTTCCCACAGGTTTTCCAAGTTCTTCCTGAAGCACCTTAATAATGTTGGTAGCCAAAGTGGTCTTTCCGCTTCCTTTTCCACCCTGAATTAAAATATTGCCGGTTTTCACGGAATTCGAACCGGACAAACGGGCTCGCACTCCCGTTAACACCTGACAAAGATTCTTTTCCATCCCCACAATAGGAGTAAAGTAAGAAAAGATCTGTTTCTCATCATCTGTTAATTCGAACTGGGGCATTTCCTGTTCAATTACTTCTCGCTCCAATTCCTTTTCAAGAGAAATATCCGGTGCGATTCTGCCAAGGTCAATGGTCTTACCGTTGTAAATTGCATCCTCATCTTCGATTTGTTCCGGTGTAAGCTCCGGAACAGTCTCTTCTTCCTCTTCCATAAGCTGAGCGATCGAATCCGCCAAAAGCATTTCGGAATCCTTTTCCTCCTGGGAAATCTCATCCTCATCTGCCTCTTCACTGATGGATTCTTCTAATTCTTCAACCTCTTCTAAGTTGCTTTCTTCTGCTTCTTCCTCTAAAACAGGCTCTTCCAATTCCTCAGTTTCTTCCAAACTGATTTCTTCCGCCTCTTCTGGTTCTTCGGAAGAAATATTCTCAGGAAGTTCCTCTTCCTGTTCCATCTGTTTCATTTCTTCAAAATCATCTGGTGAAATCTCAATAGAATCCACTTCATCCTTCTCTTTTTCTGTAGAGATACGGTCGATTTCATTTTGAAGCATTTGATTTAAATCTGCTACTATTTGCGTCGCCTCTTCCAACTCCGGAGGATTCCATGATGCCAATTCTTTTTCTTCCTGGGTCTGATCGGCAATATGCTCCAATCCCTTCACTCCGGCCTTCACAGCCTCTGCCGCTACTCCGGCTTCTGCTGCAGATACCACAGGGATTTCCAAGCCAACGCCTGTTACCACTCCAGCACCTTCAATCTTTGGAATCTGGAAGGTACGATTTTCTTTCAACGCTTCCTTTTCATCCAAAGCATCCTCTACGGGTTCTTCTGTTTTTTCTTCTTTTACTTCTGCAACCGGTTCCTTGGAAAGGTATTCTTCTTTCATCAGTTCCTGAGGGGTCATTCCCGCATCCAACTTGGGAGAAGCCTCTTCCAAACGGTCCATAATCATAGTGGCCTCGGTAATGGCCTTTGCCTTGGTTTGCTGGAACTTCATCTGCTCCGCTTCATCCAAAGCCGCCTTAGCTGCAGCACGAGTTTTTTCCCAGTTCGCCATTACTTCTTCAATGGTAACCTGGCCCCGAATAGGAGTTTCTCTTTCTCCGCCCTCGGGTATGATAAAGCTGACCTGACCATCATGAGCTTCCGTCAAGTATTCCTGAAAGTTCAACTTCAAAGTCTCGTCCAGCTTTTTATCTTCTTCTGTTTTTTCTTCCGGATTTACCGCAAGTTCGTCTTCTTGAATCTGAAGGAAGGGGAAATCCTCTACCAAGCCTTTGATGGCTTCCAGATTCTCATCAATCTCAGCAGACTCCGTAGCCTGCATAATCTCTTCGATATTCTTTTTGATTTCCGCCTGAAGGTTTATGGTATTGTACTTGTCCGCAGAAACCTCCACTTCCGGAATCTGAATGGGCTTGTGCAAAATTTCACTGCTTCCAAATTCTTCTCCGGGACGAATCTCTGTGATACCATCCTTCTTCTGCTGAATCTGACGGTATTTGTCCTCCTGAGACTTGTCCAATGGATGATAAAGCATCTTTAGCTCTAGAGCTCGCTCCACATAGGGGCCGTCCCCGAACCAAAGAATAATCTCATCACACAAGTCAATACACTTATCTACAATACCGGACTTGTGATATAAATGGGCAAGCTCATAAGCCCACTCCTCCATAAAGTCATGGGCTTTCAACTCTTCCAAAATAGAAATCAATGTATCGTTATCCGCACCTTTTGCGCGATTGATTTCGTAGCGGATGACATATTTCAAACTGTCATGGGGCGCAATTTCCACGAACTCATCATAGTATTCTGCTGCAGCCTCCAAGTCATTCATCTTTACGGCTAAAATTGCCAAGCGAAAAATAATCATTCTACCAATGGGAGAACGCTCATGACCGATTTCCAGCAAATCCTTGGCTTCATTTAAATCACCGCAGGCTTCGTATAACTCTCCTGCCTGCATCAAAATATTAACATTGGGAACTTTTTTCCAGTTTTCTTCCCGTAAAAGTTCCAACGCCTCTTCGATTTGATTATTATGTACAAGTTTGCGAATTTCTTCTATTTTAGCCTTGTATTCGTTACGATCCACGTTTCCACCTCAGATGAATTCTTATTATTATTTCAAGTGTATCACACTACTTCTCTTTTTTCTTTAAGAATTTTGGAGTCTTTTCCTGTTGGCGGGCTGCCACTTTTTCAGGGTCCTTAAGAACAATTGTATTGGACTTCTCATCCACATAATCCATCTCTATATACTCGCCCGTATCCTCGGGTAAATTCCGTTTCCGAAGTAAATATTTGGAGATTCTTCCGCAAATGTAGTAAATCACCGCCACAGTAGGTACACCTAAAAGCATGCCCAAAAATCCGAACAAGGATCCTCCTACAACAATGGCAAGTACCACCCAGAAAGAAGAAATACCGGTGGAGTCTCCCAAAATCTTCGGTCCAATAAGGTTTCCGTCCAACTGCTGTAATATCAGCACAAAAATCAAGAAGTAAATACCCATCCTTGGATCCGTTAAAAAGATAATGATTACGGTAGGAACCGCTCCAATATATGGTCCAAATACCGGAATAATATTGGTCACACCGATAATTACGGAAGTCAACATAGGATATGGCATGTCAATAATCATCATTACCACATAACAAATGATTCCAATAATAAAGGAGTCAATGATTTTTCCAATAATGAATCCATAGAAAATGCTGTTCGTCTTGCGAAGCACTTCCATCACTACATTTCCGATCTTTGCGGGACATGCACCGTAAATAATCTTCTTCACCTGACCCTTAAACTTTTCCTTTTCCAAAAGGATATAAACAGAAACAAAGATTCCGATAATGATGTTTACCAAAAACTTTCCAACGCCATATCCTACGCTAGTGGCAATTTTAATCAGCTTGTCCTGATCTTCCAAGTCCAGATAATTCCGGATAAAGTCCACCGCCGTCTGAATGCCATAAGCAATCTTTTCATCATTTTTGGCGCCTAAAATAGCCTCTTCATACCGTCCGCCTGTAATCTCATTGGCCCAATCCAAAACTCCGTAAATCTGCTCGGTGATATGATTGGCCAGATACCAGACTGTATTGTAAAGCTCCGGCAAAACCGCCACCAAAAATACAACGATAATTCCCCAAAGTACTACCAGGGAAAACAACGTCGATACCAGACGTACGTTTTTCGCGGTTCGCTCCGGTTTTTTGCTCTTTTTCATAAAGATTTTAAGCAGGCGCTTTTCCGCAAAAAGCATCATAGGATTCATCAAAAACGCCATGGCGAGTCCCATGATAATCGGCATAAAGGCAGCAATGAGTACATCCATCCCTGCCTTTAATCCGTCATATCGTTTTACGCAAAAATAAAAGATGATTATTCCTACTGCTGCAACTATGGCCACAATTGCCAATGGCAGAAAACGTCGTACCATACTATGGGCATATTCTTTATCGTATTTCTTTTCTTTTTCTCCCATCTTTCTTACCTCGCAAAAATAATCTCCCTTATTATTCTTCGCTTTATGCCTGGGATTTGTAGTAATTAATCAGACAACCTTTTTCGATGATTTCCCTCTCATCATCGGTAAGTTCTCCCATTTGAAGGCTAAACTCTTTCATTGTCTTGTCTTTTACAACAAAGGCTTTGATTTCAGTCTTCTTGTCTGCAATTGCATCATATACATCCGGAACGAAGAGATAATCTCCGTTTGTAAAAGGAAGGTCTCCTTCCGGAATAATAAAGGGAAGCATTCCCCAGTTAATCAAGTTCGAACGATATCTCTTGGTAGCATATTCGTTGGCAATGTTTGCCCAACCGCCAAGAACCTTCTGACAGGAAGCTGCCTGTTCACGGGCAGAACCGTCACCGGGTTTTACAGCAAAGATCGTGCTTCCAACTCCGATGTTTCCACGATTTACTTCCGGATAATCCTCCCGGATGGTTTCCATTACTTCGTGGAACTCAGGATTTTCTTCTCCCGGGCACTGATCTGCTTCAATCTTCTTTTGAATCTTTTGTACTTCCTTGGCACGTCCCACATACTCGGGATCCTTTCTGGATAAGGTAAACTCTGCCAGTCCCAAAGGATTGGAACGATAAGAAGAGGTCTCTCCGGAAGGAATCAACTCATCTGTAGTGGTTACAGAATCGTGAATCTCAGATACTACCTTTAAAATCATGTGCTTCGGCAAAGGACTCATAGCCGGCCAATCCTTGATGTTGGGACCAAACTTGATCTCTTCGGAAGGATCTGCCACGCCCTTGGAATCAAAGACACGGTTTTCATAAATGGTTTTATCGAAGAAGTACTTCGGTTTTGTGTAGTTTACGTCAATTTCATCTGCTGCCGTTAAGTAACCCTTGTTTGCTGCTGTTGCCGCAATCGAACGGGCATCCATAAGAGCAACGGAAGAAATCTGACCGTTTTGCAACTTAGAACCTTCACGGTTCGGGAAGTTTCTGGTTGAATGACGGATGGAGAATCCATTGTTGGAAGGAGTATCTCCTGCTCCAAAACAAGGTCCACAGAATGCAGTTTTTACAATAGCTCCTGTTGCCATCAAGTCAGCTACCGCTCCGTTTTTCACAAGTTCCATATAGATTGGTGTACTTGCAGGATATACGGAAAGGGTAAACTCATCAGGACCGATGGATGCACCACGTAAAATATCCGCTGCGTCTGTAATATTTTCAAAACCACCACCGGCACATCCGGCAATGATTCCCTGATCTACATACAACTGACCGTTACGAACCTTGTCTTTCAAGGTAAAGTCAACCTGTCCGTCCAAAGAAACGGCAGCTCTCTTTTCACAGTCATCCAAAATATCCAAAAGGTTTGCTTTTAACTCTTCAATGGTATAGGTGTTGGAAGGATGGAAAGGCATTGCAATCATAGGCTTGATTTCTGACAAGTCAATCTCAATCATGCCGTCATAGTATGCAACAGTTCCGGGATTTAATTCTTTGTATTCCTCTACTCTTCCATGAATATCGTAGAATTCGCGTACCTTGTCATCCGTCTTCCAAATAGAAGAAAGACATGTGGTCTCTGTGGTCATAACGTCCACACCGATTCTGAAGTCAACAGAAAGATTGTCCACTCCGGGTCCAACAAATTCCATTACTTTATTTTTAACATAGCCTTTATCAAAGACTTCACCGATAATAGCAAGGGCAACGTCCTGAGGACCAACTCCCTTTCTAGGTGTTCCGGTGAGATAGATACCTACCACTTCCGGCATATTAATATCATAAGTACGGTTCAAAAGCTGTTTTACAAGCTCCGGTCCACCTTCTCCCATAGCCATGGTACCAAGGGCACCGTAGCGGGTATGAGAATCAGAACCCAAAATCATTTTACCGCCGCCGGCCAACATCTCACGGGCGAACTGGTGAATAACTGCCTGATGAGGAGGAACATAAATTCCACCGTATTTCTTTGCGCAGGTCAAACCAAACATGTGGTCATCTTCATTGATGGTTCCACCTACAGCACACAAAGAGTTGTGGCAGTTAGTAAGTACGTAGGGAATGGGAAATTTTTCCAATCCTGACGCACGGGCTGTCTGAATAATTCCTACATATGTGATGTCATGGGAAGTAAGCTTATCAAATTTAATCTGCAACTTCTCCATATTTCCGGAAGTGTTATGGTCTTTTAAAATCCCATAGGCAATGGTATTCTCCTTTGCCGCTTCCTTTGACGTTTTCACACCACTCTTGCTTTCCACGATCGCAGTTGCATCCTGTCCGTCAGCCACAAGTTCTGTTCCGTTTACAAGATACATACCTGTTTTAGAAAGTTTCATCTTCATACCTCACAATCTTTTTTCTTTATTCTATGATTCCTTTTTTGAGAAAATGGAAAATACGGACTTCTCCTTCTTTTCCTCCTCCTTTGGAGTATCTCCTTCTTTCCAGTTGAAGTACTCCGCATCTAAATCAGCGGAAAGTGCTTCTTCCAAATCCTTCTCGGAGCGGGAATTGTCTTTTTCGCTACCGGGAATTTCCAAACCGGCCTTTTCAAAATACTCTGTATTTACCTTAATCTCAGGCTTTGCTTCCGCATAGGTGTTTGCCTGAGGCGGTAAATCCGACGCCATTTCTTTTTCTTTGGAACGACGAACGTTTTCCTCTTCAATTAACCGGATATATTTTTGTGTATCAATGAAATCCTGCAGTTGAGACTTCAACTCATACTGATTGGTCTTTACCTCATGACGCTTTTCTTTCATTTCAGACATAAGACCATCGTGGAGGGTTTGCATCTGCTCCTCCGCCAACTTCATAACGTCCTGAATCTGGGACAACGCCTGATCGGAATATATAACAGAAGCAGCATAAACATCTTCTGCCTGTTTTCGTGCTTCGAAAATCATTTCATCAATATGTTTCTGCTGTTCTCTCTCTGCTTTTTCACGACTTGCAACGGTAAGCTCATGCTCATCCATCATGTCGTACATACATTCGTTCAATTCTTTTAAAAGATCCATCATTTCTGTCTTTTCAACGATGACTCTTTTTTTGCTGCCGTTATACGGCTCTGCTTTGGAAAATAAAACATGAATTCGTTTCAGAACATCTTCCGTACGATCTGCTGCGCCCATATATTTCTCCTAAAAAAATCTAGTTTAAGCCATTATTTTAAAGATTATCATATTCCACAATTTGTGACAACTTACATTTCCGATTTCAAACTACGGTTCATAAGCTCCCAAACTGCCTCTTTTACGTTCTTTCCTTCAAACAAAACCCGGTTCACTTCACGGATGATAGGAAGATCCACGCCATACTTTTCTCCCATTGCAAGAGCCGCCTTGGCGGAATAGGCACCTTCCACCACCATCTTAACCTTGTCATAGGCTTCCTGGGGTGTCATTCCCTGACCGATATAGTATCCGGCGCGGCGGTTTCTACTGTGCTGTGACTGACAGGTTACAATCAAATCTCCTACACCGGTAAGTCCGCTTAAAGTCTCGGGCAATCCACCTGCTGCCACGGAAAGTGCGCTCATCTCCTTAATACCACGGGTAATCAACGCTGCCTTTGCATTGTCGCCATAGCCTAAGCCATCAGACATTCCTGCTGCCAAAGCCATAACGTTTTTCAAGGAGGCGCCGATTTCAATACCCAAAACATCGGTACCGGTATATACCCTGAAGTTTTCATTGGCAAACATCACCTGAACTTCTTTGGCAAATGCTTCATCCTTTGCCCCTACCACAACCAAGGTAGGCAAGCCCATAATCACTTCCTCTGCATGGGAAGGTCCGCTTAATACACCAACCACAGCGTCGGGAAGTTCTTCTTCCAAAATATCCGTTTGGGTATAAAGAGTGGTTTCTTCAATACCTTTAGAAACCGTAATGATCTTTTGACCGGTAGAAAGAAAAGGTGCAATCTTTTTAGCTGTCTCCCGCTCCGCAACGGAGGGCACTGCCATAACCAACAAATCCTTATTTGAAACAGCTTCTTTTAAGTCTGCACTAAAGCGAAGGTTTTTAGGTAACTTCACTCCCGGAAGCTTATCATTTTCTCCCGTCTTTTTCATTTCCCGAACCTGGCTTTCTCTGTGTGACCAAAGAATTACATCCTGTCCGTTATTACAAAGAAGTGCTGCCAAAGCACTTCCCCAACTTCCTGCTCCAAGTACTGCTACTGTTTTCATAATGTCCTCTTAAATAAATAATTCCGATGCCCGGTCCAAAATACCGTGTAAATAAGCAATAAATACTCCGTAATTGGTGATGGGAACTCCCAAAGAAGATGCATGGGAAATACGATATCCCATCTCTCCCACCGGCAGAGTACATCCGCCGCAGTGAATCACCAACTTGTATTCTTTCAAATCCTCTGGAAATTCTCCGCCACTGGTAAAGTGAAAATCGAAGTTCTTCCCTGTATATTTTTTTATCCATGCAGGAATCTTTACTGTTCCGATATCCCCACACTGTCTTCTGTGGGAACATCCTTCGGAAATGAGAATCTTGTCTTTGTCCTGCAACGTATCTATGGTTTTAGCCCCTTGAATCTGAGTCTTTAAATCCCCTTTGTAACGGGCCATCAAAATGGAAAAAGAAGTCAAAGGCACGGTGGAAGGAACAATCTTTGCCACCATTCCAAAGGCCTGAGAATCTGTAATCACCATCTTTGGTGGTTGCTTCAGAGAAAAAAGGGTATCTTCCAACTCGCTTTCCCGACAAATCACAGGAATCCCACCTCCGTCCAAGACGTCACGAATCACCTGCTGTTGCGGCAGAATCAAACGACCTTTCGGTGCTGCAGAATCCACTGGCACAACCAATACCACTTTATCTTTCGGTAAAATCATATCCCGAATCAAAGGGCGCTCCTTTGGCACATGATAATTGGAAATAATCCCTTCCTGCACCTTTCGGCCTTCCCCTTTTTCGCACAAACAAATCTGGGCTTCTTCCAAGGAGAAACGCGCCATTACTTCTTTGCATTTTTCCTCTGCCTTGTCTTCCAAAAGACTTCTCTTTGTAAGCACGAACAAAAAAGAAAGATTGCGCTGACGAATCTCTGAAAGAAGGGTCTCTTCCAAATCAAAGCTTTCCTGGCGAATGTCGCAGCAGATAATTGCCATATCGATTTTTCGAAGAATCTCTTTGGCCTTTCCGATACGCTTTTCTCCCAGTTCTCCCTCATCATCCAATCCAGGGGTATCCGTAAATACCACTGGACCCAAAGGAAGGAGTTCCATTGCCTTTTTCACCGGATCCGTGGTGGTGCCCAAAGTGTCGGAAACCACCGCCAACTCCTGTCCGATTAAAGCATTGAAAAGGGTAGACTTACCTGCGTTTCTTCTACCAAAAATTCCGATTTGAATCCGTTCTCCCGAAGGGGTTTCATTTAAGCCCATACTTTTCTCCTAGAATCTGAAATCTCTCTGACCGTTGTGGATGTTCTCAATGTATTCTGCACACTTGGTACGAACGGTAGGATTGGTGATTACACCAAGTTCCTTCTGAATCAAAGCTTCACCAATTGTTTTTGTATCAGGCGTTGCATAGTCCTCCAAGTATTCCTTCAATGTCATAAGGGCATTGGGATGACAGCAGTTTACAATCTGCTTGCTCTTTAACAATTCCATAAAGCGATCTCCGGTACGGCCGGCACGATAGCAAGCGGTACAGAAGGAAGGTACATAGCCCAATCTCATCAACCAATTGACTACTTCATCCAAAGAACGGTTATCTACTACATCAAACTGAGCAGAGTTGTCCTCTTCTGCCTCTTCTTCCGCATAACCTCCCACAGAAGTACGGCTTCCGCCGGAAATCTGAGAAATACCAAGTTCCAAAACCCGCTCTCTTGTGGATACACTTTCCCTGGTAGATACGATCATTCCGGTATAAGGCACTGCAATTCGGATGCAGGCTACAATTTTTGCAAAAAGTTCTTCTGACAATCCGTTATCAAATGCATCAGGATCAATATCATCTGCAGGACGAACACGGGGAACAGAAATGGTATGAGGACCAACGCCCACATAAGCTTCCAAGTGTTCTGCATGCATGATGATTCCTGTAAAGTCGTAACGGTAATTATTTAAACCAAACAAAACGCCCAATCCTACGTCATCAATTTCACCACCTAACATAGCACGATCCATTGCTTCCGTATGCCAGGCATAGTCATGCTTCGGTCCTGTGGGATGAAGCTTTTCGTATTGTTTTTTATCGTAGGTTTCCTGGAACAAAATATAAGTTCCGATTCCCGCATCTTTTAACATACGGTATTCTTCCGGAGTGGTTGCGGCAATATTTACATTTACACGACGGATATCTCCGTTTTTGTGGTGAATACCATAGATGGTTTTAATGGAATCCAACACATATTCAATGGGGTTGTTTACCGGATCTTCTCCGCATTCCAAAGCCAAACGCTTATGTCCCATATCCTGCAATGCAATTACTTCTTTACGAATCTCTTCCTGTGTCAGTTTTACACGGCGAATGTGTTTGTTTTTTGCGTGATAAGGGCAATACTCACATCCATTGATGCAATAATTGGATAAATACAAAGGAGCAAACATAACAATACGGTTTCCGTAGAATTCCTGCTTAATCTCTCTTGCCAATTTGTAGATTTCCTCATTCTTTTCCGGAATATCGCAATCCAAAAGTACCAGAGCTTCCCTATGGGAAATACCCTTCATCTTTCTTGCCTTATTTAAAATCTCATCTATCAATGTCACATTGGACTTATTCTTTTCGGCATAATCCAAACTTTCTCTGATTTCCTCATCGCTGATAAACTCTTCCGCTTTGGGAGATTTTACATTATACATGTTGTCTTTCCTCCTTAACTTCCTTTGGTCTGTGAATGGTTTCCTTTGTGGAAACAATCTTATCTATCATACATACAATGAAAGCCTCTCTTGAACCCGGAACCCGAGTCAAATTCAAAGGCCACATGTGGGTGCGAATAATCCCCTGCACCTTCTCGTCGATTTCAAAATCCCGCAAGGCATTTTTTAATGCCCGGTCCGCATGGTGATATCCATGAAGGTGATCCCCATAGGTGTGCCAATCATAGAGATAATAATCATGCAAAAAGGCACCTACCACCAATGCTTCTTCATCGCAGTGAATATGAAATCTTCGCACAAATCGAAAACACCTTCTTGCCACATCCATACAATGATCGAAGGTGGTAATATCACTGTGCTGTATATAGTTTTTCATCTTCAGGCATCGGGGATCTTCCGACAAGTCCCGCAGCAGCTGTTGAAATTCAATGTCCTCTTTTGTCATTGTCCTTTAACTCTTTCTTTAACCGCTCAAAAAGCCCTGTGTTTTTCTTGGGCTTATAGGTCTTAATATTACGCAAATGATGCTTCTGTCCCGGGTTTAATTTCACAACCTCTGACATCTTCTCCTTTATGGCTTCGGGAGCTTCTGACATCTTTACTTTTATAGCTTCGGGAGCTTCCGACATCTTTACCTTTATAACCTCAGGAGCTTCCGATACTTTTTCCTTAATTACTCCAGGAGCAGATGCTACCATCTCCACAGATGCTTCCATCTTTTCATCGAATCGCTCCTGCACGTTGTCCAAATAATCCAAAAGTTCTGTAATGGATGCAACGGAAAGAGCTAAATCCATTCCAAGAACCATAATAAACACAAGAGCCATCACTTCATTTACCAAGGGATGATAAACCATCTTGTGTGTATGCTCTATAAACCAGGGAAAAAACATTTTTACAATAATCACCCCGGCAACTCCAAATCCCACGGTAGCAGGCAAACAAACTCTTCCTTTTATATTGAAAGGAACTTTGGAATAGTCCCACCACATGGCATGAAATTTCTTTTCCAATATAAAGGATACGCTATATTCCAATACTGCACTTCCCAAGGCACAAATCAAAAAGATTTTCCACCAGGGAGTTTCAGCTCCGGAAAAATATGGCAATTCATTAAAAATCACCATCGCTGTTACAGCACCAATTCCATAAATTGGACAAATGGGTCCAATTAAAAAACCTCGGTTGTCCCAATGTCTTGTTGTTATGGAGCAGTAGATGCATTCATATACCCATCCCATAAAACTGAAAATCATAAACTTTATTACATATGACGAGACAATCATCCTTTTAACTCCTTCCATATATACAGTTCATCTTCCTTAACTTTACATAAGAAAAACAACACTTCTACCCCTTGTTCTCTAGCCTCAGAAAGAGCTTCCTTGAATTCCGGATGCGTCTTTTCATTTGGGAAGACCTTGTCTACTCCCTCCATTTGTATCACAAAGCCTACCTTACAATGATACCCCTTGGAGCTTAATCGGGCAAGTTCCCTTAGATGTTTCACCCCTCGCAAAGTAGGTGCATCAGGGAAATATCCCACACCATCTACCTCCAAAGTACACCCTTTGATTTCCATAAGATAGCGGTTTTCACCCTTTTCCATATAAAAATCAATGCGGGAATCCCCAATGGTATACTCCGGTTTAATAAAATCATAGCCTTTTGTCTCCAACCATTCTCCCACCACCTTGTTCGGCGCCTGGGAATCCATATTAATAAGACCAAATCCTTCCTTATAAACTGCTACAAGGTCATATTTGGTCTTCCGATTGGGATTTTGTCCCTCTTCCAATATAACTGTTACGCCGGGAATCAATAATTCCTTACAACGTCCCGTATTTTTCACATGAACCACTTCCGGCTGTCCGTCAATTTCCACATTTGCAATAAAGCGATTTGGTCTGGACACAAAAACAGCCTGCCTGGTTTTTAAATACTTCATATTATTCTCCAAATAAAAAAACCAAGCATCCTGCTTCGAATCAAAAAGGCCGGCCGTTACCAAAACAGTTAACTCAACCCAGGCACCCTCACGGCACATGAGAGGTCCTACTTAGTGCTGCTCCATTCCTGACCTGACACGGTTCGCAGGTTCCCA
>JAILJP010000107.1 GCA_024694625.1 Lachnospiraceae bacterium
TAAAAAGAATTTGAGTTTTTTGAAACTTGAATTCTTTTTTTTATAAAAAAATATATTGTTGCTTTTATACAAAATACAATTAGTAAAAAATGTAATTTTTCAAAAAGTTTCTATTTTTTTTTTATATATTCAGAGTTATAATAGCATTTGAATAAAGATGATTTTTTTGTATGACATTTCTGATCATACGGAGAGGAGTAACGAAATGGCCGAGACAAAGAAGACCACAGCTGCTACCGTAAAGGCAGATATTGCAAAGACAGCAGCAGAACTTGCTGAAGGAAGCAAAAAGACCGCAGAGGAAGTTAAGAAAGCAGCTACAAAAGCAACTGAAGCTGTTAAGAAAACTGCAGCATCTGCAGCAAAGAAAACCACAGCTACAAAGACAGCAGCTAAGAAGACTACAGCAAAGAAAGCAACTGCTACAAAGAAGACTACAGCAGCTAAGAAAACTACAGCTGCAAAGAAGACAACAGCTACCAAGGCTACAGCAGCTAAGAAGGAAGCAAAGGTTAGCGTAAATATTCAGTATGCTGAACTTGACGTTAAATTGGATGATATCATCAAAAAAGTTAAGAAAGCACAGAAGGATGCTAAGAAGTACGATATTTATGTAAAACCTGAAGATCGTAAAGCTTACTATGTTGCTGACGGCATCTATGGTGACGTTGAATTATAAGATTTAATAAAATATCCTCTGTCCGATTTGGACGGAGGATTTTTTTGTAATAAAACGTAAAAAATTCCTCCTTACCAATGATAGGTAAAGAGGAATTTTGATTTTTAGAAAACATTTGTTAAAAAGTATTTTCGAGTTCTAATTCATTATTTTGCAAGCAACATCATAATTTCATTGGAACGATTTACAAATTCCTGCATTGCTTCAGGAGCAAGAGGTCGGTTTGTAAGTACAGCCAAATCATATAACTGTTTTGCAAATGTTTTTGCATGTTCGTTGTCTTTGTTTTCTGTCAGATATTTTACCAGGTTATGATTTGCGTTTAATGTAAGTGTTTCAGGACCGGCAAACATAGAAGGATCCATACCACCCATTCCATACATCTTCATCATATCCTGCATACGACGACCTTGTTCGTCAACAGTAAGAAGAGAAGCGATGTTTTCATCTTTGAATTTTTCAACTTTTACAGTCAAAGAGTCTTTGCCAATGGCATCTTTAAAGAGTGCGCTTAAGGTATCGTTTGCTTCTTTTAATTCTTCTTCAGAAGTTTCTTCTACCAATGAATCTGTGACATCTGCATCAATACGCAAGAACTTGTACTGATCGTTTCTTTGCTCCAACTGAGTGATGAAAGAAGTGTCGATGCTGTGGTCTAAGATTACCGCATTCATTCCCTGATCTTTGAACATGGAAATGTACTGACCCTGCTGGTTGATATCGGTAACATAGTAAACAGTTTTTCTTGTATCTTCTGTTTCATTTTCAGAAGCAGCATCCTCAGTTGCATCAGTGCCGTCTGCGTTTTCTACTTCCGGTTTTTCTTCCTTCACCAAAAGTTCAGGTAATGTAGTGTAGTTGTCGTTAATATCCTTAAAGAGGATATAGTCATTCATTTTGTCGCAGAATTTTTCGTCTTTTAAGCAACCGTATTTAATGAAGGGAGAAATATCATCCCAGTATTTTTCATAGTTTTCTTTATCGGTTTTGCAAAGACCAATAAGTTTATCCGCAACTTTTTTGGTAATGTATTCGGAAATCTTTTTCACGAATCCATCGTTCTGAAGTGCGGAACGGGAAACGTTCAAAGGCAAATCAGGACAGTCGATTACACCCTTTAACAACATTAAGAATTCAGGAATAACTTCTTTGATGTTGTCAGCGATAAATACCTGGTTGTTGTACAATTTAATGGTTCCTTCAATAGAATCATATTCCGTATTGATTTTCGGGAAATATAAAATACCCTTTAAGTTGAAAGGATAATCCATATTTAAGTGAATCCAAAACAGGGGCTCTTTGTAGTCCATAAATACGTCGCGATAGAATTTTTTATAATCTTCATCGCTGCATTCGCTAGGGGACTTTGTCCAAAGAGGGTGAGTTTCGTTTAAAGGAACAGGACGTTTTACGATTTTTAACTGATTCTTTTCGGGAGAAACTTCAACGGTTTCTTTTGTTCCGTCTTCATTTTCCTTTTCTTCATATTTTGCATCTTCGTGAATTTCTTCGATTACCACATCGGTATCCAATTTGTCTTCCACGTTAATGGTTTCGTATTCTTCCGGAGCATCTTTCTTGGAAAGGTAGATTTCCGTAGGCATGAAAGAGCAGTACTTCTTTAAGACTTCTCTGGCACGATATTCGTTGGCAAACTCCAGGCAGTCTTCGTTTAAGAATAAAGTGATGGTTGTTCCGATGTCAGTTTTGTCGCCGTCGGTCATATCATATTCTGTGCCACCGTCACATTCCCAGTGAACAGCTTTTGTACCCTTGCGGTAAGATTTGGAATCAATGTGAACTTCATCTGCAACCATGAAAGCAGAGTAGAAGCCTAAACCAAAGTGACCGATAATCTGATCTTCATTGGCTTTGTCTTTGTATTTTTCTAAGAAATCTGTAGCACCTGAAAAAGCAATTTGATTGATATATTCGTTTACTTCGTCCTTTGTCATTCCAAGACCGTTGTCTTTAATGGTAATGGTTTTGTCTTCGGGAGAAACGATTACTTCAACCTTGCCTTCAAAATCAGAGGGAAGAGTGTATTCACCCATCATATCCAGCTTCTTTAATTTAGTAATTGCATCACAGGCATTACTCACCAATTCACGATAAAAAATATCATGATCTTCGTAAAGCCACTTCTTTATAATAGGAAAAATATTTTCGCTTGTAATTGACAAGCTTCCGTGTGTGTTTGCCATAACATTCACTCCTTTATATATAGTTTCATTTTTGACATAAATAAAGGGCAAACCCTAATGAATTCAACCCTCGGTATTAATAGTAACCCTAGGAAAATGAAAAGTCAATAAAAATTTAGCACTCTTTTTGGGTGAGTGCTAACAGCATATTTTCCTTTGAATTTTTCCTTTTTTCGTACTAAAAAATGCAATCCATGCCAGCTAAACGACCAATTATGCCCGAAAGGTTCTATTTTTTTAAAAGTGTGGTAGGTTAGTTGTTGTGAGGAACCCACAGGGTAATTCATGTTAGCAATTATTTACCCCCCTCCTCATTTGCTCTCAGACGCTATGGCTTCATAGCGTCTTCTCTCTTTTTATCCCCCTTTTTGAAAAAGAATTGATATAAAGATTCATCATGGGTATAATTTAGCTAACGAAAGTTTTTACTTAAATTTTTACTTGGGGGAATTGAACATGATTACTTGTCGTATCTATGGGACACCGGTAGAAACAGGGGCAGTGGTAGATGGTTTAGATGATATCGTCTTCGAAACTGTTTCTGAAGAGTCACAGCCAGAGTCTCGTCGCTTTTGTTACAGTCTTTTAGACAATGATATTGTTTATGGTTTAGGAGAAACCATGGGTGGTATCAACAAACGAAAAAAATCCTATGTTAGTTACAATACAGATGATCCACATCACAGACAGAGCATGCCGTCTATGTACGGAACCCACAATTTTTTTGTGATTGACGGAGAAAAGTCCTTGGGTGTTTTTGTGGATACACCAGCCAGGGTTACTTTTGATGTGGATATTAATCATAGCGGAGTGGTTTCTGTTTTGGTGGAATCTCCAAATGTGAAGCTTTATACCATAACCGGAGAAGGAGCGTATGATATTACAAAGCAGTTTTTAAATATCATTGGCCAATCCTTTTTACCTCCATTGTGGGCCTTTGGCTATGGCCAAAGTCGATGGGGATACAAGAATTCCAAGGATATTGATAAGGTAGTAGAGAGCTATCGAAACGCCAAAATCCCTTTGGATTATGTATGCTTGGATATCGATTACATGGATCGTTATATTGATTTTACGGTAAATAAAAAGCGTTTTCCAAATGTAAAAGAATATGTATCTCAAAAGAAAAATGAAGGTATTCATCTGGTGCCGATTATTGATGCAGGCGTAAAGGTGGAGCCGGGAAATGAAACCTATGACATCGGTGTTCAAAACGGTTATTTTGCCACCAATGAAGAAGGCAAACCTTTTTCTGCAGCTGTTTGGCCGGGGATGACGCATTTTCCGGATTTCTTTCAACAGGCAGCGAGAGAGTGGTTTGGAAATGAATATCACAAGCTGACAGAGTTGGGATTTGAAGGATTCTGGAACGATATGAATGAACCTTCCATTTTTTACAGTGAGTATTCTACCAAGCAAAGCAAACTGGATCAGGTGTTGAACTTTTTGATTCCATCCAGAGCAGAGAAGCAGGAAGGCTCAAAGAACAATGCCTATGATGATTATCATCGTTTTTATCATATGGTGGATGGAAAACGGATGAATCATCATGATGTTCACAATTTATTTGGTGGATTGATGATTCGAGCAACCGGTGAAGGTCTTTCGAAACTGTTACCAAAGCGCTATCTTTTGTTTGCCCGATCTTCCTACATCGGTGCTCATCGATATGGAGGCATTTGGACCGGAGACAATCATTCTTCTTTTGAAATGTTACGGCAAAACCTTTGGCATATGCCGGCATTAAATATGTGCGGTTTCTTGTATTCCGGGGCAGATACCGGTGGATTTGGAGGAAATTGCACCAGAGAGTTGATGCTACGTTGGTTGGCCTTTTCTGCTTTTACACCTTTGATGCGAAATCATTCCGCACTAGGTACCAAAAAGCAGGAGTGCTATCGATTTGAACGACCGGAAGACTTTAAAAAGATTATTGCTTTGCGTTATCGGTTATTACCTTATATTTATTCTGAATTTATGAAGGCGGCGCTGCATAAAGATATGTATATGAAGCCTTTGGGATTTGTATATCCTTCCGATGAGACGGCACGAAGATGTGATAACCAGCTGATTGTGGGAGAGGGGATTATGATTGCTCCCATAGTGGAAGAAGGTGCAACTTCCCGCCAGGTGTATTTGCCGGAAGAGATGATTATGGTTCGTTTTGACGGAGAAAATTTCTCGGAGAAAAAGTATTCTGCGGGAAATATTGAAGTTAAGATTCCTTTAAATGAAGTGGTATTTTTTATTCGAAAGGATCATGCTATTTGTGTTTCCAAACATCTTGTTCAGTCCACAAAAGATATGGATTTGTGGGATGTTAAAAAGATTGGATATGATACAACATACGATCAGTATGTGGACTTATAAGGGACGGTTCTTTTGTCTTCATTGTGTTTGGAATTAAATCGAGATGAAATGATAGTAAGGTTTTTTTTAGGGGGATTACATGGACGAAAAACAGACAAAACGAAATTTGATTAATTATCCATTGGGTACAGTGGGACGTGACATGATTTATGCTTTGTTTACCAACTTTTTATTGCTGTTTATTATGTACACGAGAAATCTTACCAATGCTCAGCTGGGAGCGGTAACGGCTATTATGGTTGCAGCACGAATCTTCGATGCCTTTAACGATCCTATTATGGGGAATATCATTGAACGAACCAGAAGTAAGTACGGAAAATTCAAACCCTGGTTACTCATCGGTGTTTTAGGAACCTGTATTGTGGTAACTATGATGTTTAACAGTAATTTGGACGGATGGAGATTTATTGTATTTTTCGGAGTGATGTATTTCTTATATTCCATCACATACACTATGAACGATATTTCCTATTGGGGAATGGTTCCGGCCTTGTCTTCTGACGGAGAGATGAGAGATAAGTTTACGGCTCGGACTACACTGTTTGCCGGTATTGGAAATGTATTGGCTTCCGTAATGATTCCGGTGTTGACCACAGGGGCTTATGCCTTGGGTGGAAGTGCAAAAACAGCCTACGGAAGAATTGCCATTGTGATTTGTATTATCACACCTCTTTTTATTTGCTTTACCTTGTTTGGTACCAAGGAAAACAGAGATGATATGCAGACAGAGGCTCCGCCGATTTCCTTTAAAAAGATTTGGGCCACCATTACGGGAAACGATCAGCTTTTATGGATGTGTTTGGTATTTTTGCTTCAGGAGACGGGAAATGGTATTGTCCTTGCTGGAGTAGGTTCCAACTATATTTATTTTGAATTTGGATACGAAGGGGGATTGTATTCCACCTTTACCACTATAGGAATGTTGGCTACCGCCTTTTTGATGATTTTTTATCCTGCAATTTCCAAAAAATTTCACAGAAATAAGCTGGTTCTTTATATGGGAATTATTGGAACCGTAGGTTATTTGATTCAGTTGATTAGCGGACTTGCAATGGAAGCTACCATGACAAAGTTTTGGATTTTCACCATTGGCTTTATGCTTGCAAACTTTGGACAGTACGGATTGTATTTGATTATGATGATTTCCATTATCAATACAGTGGAATACAACGAATACAAGCACGGCACTCGTGATGAGGCGATTATTACTTCTATGAGACCATTTTTAACAAAGCTTGCCAGTGCTATTTCTGTTATGATTGCCTCTTTGTCATATATGATTTTTAAAGTCACGGATTTTACAAATCAGATTTCCGGATATGAAAACCAGGCGGAAAGAGGAGTGATATCAGCAGAAGAGCGTTCTACCTTAATTGCGGATGTTATTTCCAATGTTGCGGGCACACAAAGAGTTGGACTATTGATTTTTATGACAGTGGTGCCCTGTATCATGATGATTGTATGTGCTGCTCTGTATCGTAAGTTTTATATTTTAGATGAAGAAAAGTACGATGCTATTTGTAAAGAATTAAAAAAGTAGCACCGCCAATGTAAATATACAAAGGAGATAGATCATTTGGTCTATCTCCTTTGTCATTATCCTAGGATACTTTTTCTTCTTTGATATTTTCAACAACAGTAGTTTCTTCTTTGTTTAGGTTTTTCATCGCAGTTGAAAGCATCAGCTTAATACGGTTTAACTGGTTTACTTCGGAAGCACCGGGATCGTAGTCAATGGCTACAATATTTGCGGTAGGATTCTCGTGACGAAGCTTTTTAATAACTCCTTTTCCTACAACGTGGTTTGGTAAGCATCCGAAAGGCTGGATACATACGATATTGGAAGCATCGCTTTCAATCAACTCCAACATTTCACCTGTTAAGAACCAACCTTCACCGGTCTGATTTCCGGTAGAAACGATGTGTTCTGCATTTTTGGCAAGATCTTCAATTCGAGCAGGAGCATCAAACCGTTCAGACTCTTCAAAGGCCTTTCTTGCAGCAGAACGAAGCCATTCAAAGAAGGCAATTCCCATATTGTTCATACGCTGAGATTTCTTACTGTTTCCAAGATTCTCAGTTCTGAAGTTTGTATTATACATGCAGTATAACAAAAAGTCAGTTAAGTCAGGTACAACAGCTTCGGCACCTTCCTGTTCCAAAAGCTCAACCAAATAATTGTTTGCAGCGGGAAGGAACTTAACTAAAATTTCTCCTACAACACCTACGCGAGGTTTCTTTACATCACGTAAAGGTAAGGTATCGAAGTCTTTAATAATATCACGACACATCTGTTTATACTTTCTGTGGGAAAGTACATGGTCACTGGTGACAAATTCCAATACCTTTTTCTTCCATTTTTCATGAAGGGCATTGGCACTTCCTTCTACCAATTCGTAAGGGCGTACACGATATAAACAACGCATAAAGATATCACCGAAGATAAGAGCGTACAATCCGTGCTGCAACAGCTTTGGCGTAAAGGCAAATCCGGGATTCTTTTCCAAACCTACCATATTAATGGAAATAACAGGTACGTCAGGATATCCGGCTTTTTTCAAAGCACGACGGATAAATCCAATATAGTTGGAAGCACGACAACCACCACCGGTTTGAGAAATCAAAATGGCGGTTTTTGACATGTCGTATTCGCCGCTCTTTACAGCAGCCATCAACTGTCCTACTACAATCAAAGAAGGATAGCAGGCATCGTTGTTTACATATTTTAATCCCACATCCACACATTCTCTTGCAGGAATTTCAGGAACAATTAAGTTGTAGCCGGCTGCATTAAAGGCGGGAGCCAAAAGCTCGAAGTGGATGGGTGACATTTCCGGACAAAGAATGGTGTAATTCTTTTTCATTTCTTTTGTAAAGAGTACACGCTCATAATTTGCCGGAACGATGGTACGTTCTTTCTTCTTGCGGTCTCTTACGCGGATAGCTGCAAGGAGAGAACGGATACGAATACGTGCTGCTCCAAGGTTGTTAACTTCATCAATCTTTAAGCAGGTGTAAATCTTACCGGAGTTTGTCAAAATATCGGAAACACAATCTGTGGTAACTGCATCCAAACCACAACCGAAGGAGTTGAGCTGGATTACATCCAAGTTTTCGGTCTTTTTAGCGTAGTTTGCTGCTGCATACATACGGGAGTGGAACATCCACTGATCCATAACAATCAAAGGGCGCTCCAATTCGCCTAAGTGGGAGATGGAGTCCTCAGTTAAAACAGCCATTCCGTAGGAAGTAATCAATTCAGGAATACCATGATTGATTTCCGGATCCACATGATAGGGACGTCCACATAAAACGATACCGCGACGACCGGTTTCTTCTAAATATTTTAATACTTCTTCACCTTTTTTCTTCATTTCGTTTCGGAAGGATTCCTGTTCAGCCCAGGCTGCGTGAGCAGCATTTCGAACTTCGGAAGAAGGAATAGAAAACTCTTCATCAAATACCTTTACCAGCTGGTCTGCCAAAATCTTTTCGGAAGTAAATGCCATAAAGGGATTTAAGAAGCGGATGTTTCCACTTGTAATTTCATCTACGTTGTTCTTAATGTTTTCCGCATAAGAAGTAACGATAGGGCAGTTGTAATGGTTGTTAGAGTCCGGGAACTCATTTCTTTCATAAGGAACACAAGGGTAGAAAATAGTTTTTACTCCATTGTTAATCAACCACTGTACGTGTCCGTGAGCCAACTTTGCGGGATAGCATTCGGATTCACTGGGGATGGATTCGATTCCTAACTCGTAAACCGCTCTGGTCGAACGGGGAGACAGTTTTACGGAGAATCCCAATTCCTTAAAGAAGGTAGCCCAGAAGGGATAGTTTTCATATAAATTCAAAACCCTTGGAATTCCAATTACACCACGACTTGCTTCAGCAACAGGAAGAGATTTGTAGCGGAACAATCTCTTGTACTTGAAATCGTAAAGGTTTGGAATATTGTCTTTGTTTTTCTCTTTTCCAAGACCACGTTCACAACGGTTTCCTGTAATAAACTTACGATCGTTACCAAAGTCGTTGATGGTAAGTAAGCAGTGGTTGTTACATCCCTGACAACGGGTAAGACTGGTTTCGTAAGTAAGATTCAAGATTTCGTCCATGGAAAGCATGGTAGTGGAAGGAGTATCCTCGTAACGCTCTTTTGCAATTAAAGCAGCACCAAATGCACCCATGATACCTGCAATATCAGGGCGAACAGCTTCAACACCGGAAATCTTTTCAAAGGAACGAAGAACAGCATCGTTGTAGAAGGTACCACCCTGAACAACTACGTGCTCACCCAAATCCTTTGCATCGGAAAGCTTAATAACCTTGAATAATGCATTCTTAATAACGGAATAAGCCAATCCGGAAGAAATATCAGCAACAGAAGCGCCTTCTTTTTGCGCCTGTTTTACTTTTGAGTTCATAAACACGGTACATCTGGTACCAAGGTCAATGGGATGCTTTGCAAAAAGTGCTTCCTTTGCAAAATCACGAACACTAAAGTTCAAGCTTTTGGCAAAGGTTTCAATAAAGGAACCACATCCGGAAGAACATGCTTCGTTTAACTGTACGCTGTCTACGGTGTTGTCCTTGATTTTGATACACTTCATATCCTGACCGCCGATATCCAAAATGCAGTCAACCTTTGGATCGAAAAATGCAGCTGCGTAGTAGTGAGCCACAGTTTCAACTTCTCCGTCATCCAACTGGAAGGCAGACTTTAACAAAGCTTCGCCGTAACCGGTGGAGCAGGAGTGTACAATATGTGCATCCTTTGGAAGTTTTTCGTTAATCTCTTTCATAGCACGAATGGAAGTCATAAGAGGGCTTCCGTTGTTATTGTCATAGAAAGAGTATAAAAGGGAACCGTCTTCACCAACCAAAGCAACCTTTGTGGTGGTACTTCCGGCATCAATACCTAAGTAGCAGTTTCCGCTATAGGTAGAAATATCACCGGTTTTTACATGGTTGTTTCCGTGACGGTGAACAAATTCTTCATAGTCTGCTTCATCCTGAAAGAGAGGCTCCATACGGGCGACCTCAAATTCCATGTGAAGCTCGGAAGAGAGTTTCTCAATGATATGATTTAAATTTTGAGATTTTTCTTCCTTATAATTAAGTGCAGAACCGATGGCAGCAAAGAGATGAGAATTCTCCGGCACAATGGTGTGCTCCTCATCCAACTTTAAGGTGCGGACAAAAGTCTCCCGAAGCTGATCCAAGAAGTGCAAAGGACCACCAAGAAAAGCCACGTGACCGCGAATGGGCTTTCCGCATGCCAAACCGGAAATAGTCTGATTTACTACTGCCTGTAAAATAGAAGCAGATAAATCTTCTCTGGTAGCACCTTCATTAATCAAAGGCTGAATATCAGTTTTTGCAAATACACCGCATCGAGCAGCGATGGGGTAGATGGACTGATAGCTTTTTGCGTATTCATTTAATCCGGTAGCGTCTGTTTGAATCAAAGAAGCCATTTGGTCGATAAAAGAACCGGTACCTCCGGCACAGATTCCGTTCATACGCTGTTCCACATTTCCGTTTTCAAAATAAATGATTTTGGCATCCTCACCACCAAGCTCGATAGCAACATCGGTTTGGGGAGCATAGAAGGTAAGTGCAGTAGATACGGCAATTACTTCCTGTGTGAAAGGAATATCCAAATGCTTGGCAAGGGTAAGTCCGCCGGAACCGGTAATAACAGGATAAACCACAGCGTCTCCTGTGATTTTGAAGGCGTCTTCCATTAACCCTTTCAAAGTTTCACGTATATTTGCAAAATGTCTCTTGTAATCTGAGAAGATCAGATTGTCGTTTTCATCTAAAAATGCAACTTTTACAGTGGTAGAACCAATATCGATTCCTACCTTATAGAATTTTTGACTCATATAAACACCTTTCTTTTTGCATATAAACATACACATTATAAATAGGAGATAATTAAAAAACAATCGACAAATTGATAATTTTGTATCGTGATTTTCCATTGGTTTTATACAATTTACCCTTGCATGGAATCCCATTTTCCTCTAATCTTTGTTTCTTGACAAAGGGAAGGCTTGTACATATACTAAAGATTGACTTTTTATGTGATTTAAGGAGTTTTGTATGTTAGAAAAGCTAGAAAGAAAACTTGGTAAATACGCAATTCCTAACCTGA
This sequence comes from Lachnospiraceae bacterium, assembly GCA_024694625.1. Classification (GTDB taxonomy): domain Bacteria; phylum Bacillota; class Clostridia; order Lachnospirales; family Lachnospiraceae; genus JAILEN01. Next base: position 11,414 of record JAILJP010000107.1, read on the forward strand.
TTAACTACCTGATTGGTGGCTATATCATTGGTTATTTATTCCAGTTCGGAAGCAGCATTTCGAATATTAATTTTACTGCATTGATGACGTTGGAACCCTATTACATTATTCATGAATTCCAGCTTTGGCGACTGGTTACTTGGGTTTTGGTTCCGCCACAGGAAAACATTATTTTTGCCATTATTATGATGATCTTTTATTGGCAGTTGGGAAGGGTGTTGGAGCAAACCATTGGAACTTTCCGATTTAATGTGTACATCTTCGGTGGTATTTTGTTTACCATTATCGGTGCCTTTGCTTTGTACGGTATTTACTTTGCTGTAAACGGAGCACCGGTTTTAATGAGCGCGTACTTTAGTACTTATTACATCAACATGTCCATCTTTTTGGCATTTGCGGTATGCTATCCAAACATGGAAATCTATCTGTATTTTTTGATTCCCATAAAGATGAAGTGGATGGCAGTAGTATATGCGGTATTTGTAGTATATGACTTTATTATGGTTGGCTGGGCCGGAAAGGTAGCAATTTTTGCTTCCTTGTTAAATTTCTTGATTTTCTTCTTAATGACGAGAAATTACAGAAGAATCGATCCTAGGGAAATCAAGAGAAAAGCCGATTATCGTAGAGCGACTCAGGGTTCTCCTTTTGGAACAGAGCATTTTAACACCCAAAAGAATACCAAACAGGTTCGCCATAAGTGCGCGATTTGTGGACGTACAGACGTATCAAATCCGGAGTTGGAATTCCGTTTTTGCTCTAAGTGCAACGGAAACTTTGAGTATTGCAATGAGCATTTGTTTACACATACTCATGTGAAATAATTTAAATACAATCCCATAAAATTCGTTATTCATGGGACTTGGATAAAATAATAATAAGGAACAGAAAAAATGAGTGAAGAAAAAATCTCCAGAAACTTTATACAGCAGGAAATTGACAAAGATTTAAAGGAAGGAAAATACGATACCGTATGTACCCGTTTTCCGCCTGAACCCAATGGATATTTGCACATAGGTCATGCAAAATCCATCCTTTTAAACTATGGTTTGGCAAAGGAATATGGCGGAACCTTCCATATGCGTTTTGACGATACCAATCCTACTAAGGAAAAAACTGAATTTGTAGATTCCATCAAGGCAGACATTCAGTGGCTTGGTGCAGATTGGGGAGAGCATTTGTATTTTGCCTCCGATTACTTTGATCAGATGTACGAAGGTGCAATCAAATTGATTAAAAAGGGAAAAGCATATTGCTCCGATTTGTCAGCGGATCAAATCAGAGAATACCGTGGTACTTTGACAGAACCCGGTAAAAAGGATCCCAATTCAGATAGAAGTATCGAAGAAAATCTTCAGATTTTTGAAGATATGAAAAACGGTAAATATGAAGATGGAGCTATGGTACTTCGTGCCAAGATAGATATGACATCTCCTAATATCAATATGAGAGATCCCATTATTTATCGTGTGGCTCATATGCATCATCACAATACAGGGGACAAGTGGTGCATTTACCCCATGTATGATTTTGCTCATCCCATTGAGGATGCTATTGAAGGTATTACACATAGTATTTGTACCTTGGAGTTTGAAGATCACAGACCTTTGTATGACTGGGTGGTTCGGGAATTGGAATACGAAGTTCCTCCTCGTCAGATCGAGTTTGCAAAGATGTATTTGAATAATGTTGTAACCGGAAAACGTTACATCAAAAAATTGGTAGAAGACGGTATTGTTGACGGTTGGGACGATCCTAGATTGGTTTCCATTGCCGGTCTTCGTCGTCGTGGATTTACACCGGAATCCATTCAGAAGTTCGTGGAACTTTGCGGTGTTTCCAAATCTCAGTCTACTGCGGAATACGCTATGCTTGAGTATTGCATCCGTGAAGATCTGAAGATGAAACGTCCCCGTGCCTTTGCAGTATTGCATCCGGTAAAACTGATTATCGACAACTATCCGGAAAATGAATCCGAGATGTTAGAAGTTCAAAACAATTTGGAAAACGAATCTTTGGGAATCAGAGAAGTACCTTTCTCTAGAGAGCTTTACATTGAAAGAGAAGACTTTATGATTGACCCTCCCAAGAAGTATTTCCGTTTGTTCCCGGGAAATGAAGTACGTCTTATGAATGCGTATTTTGTAAAATGTACCGGATATGAAACTGATGTGGATGGCAATGTTACAGAGATTCACTGTACGTACGATCCAAAAAGCCGCGGAGGAAACTCTCCTGATGGCCGTAAGGTAAAAGGAACCATCCATTGGGTGGACGCAAAGACAGCACAAAAAGCAGAAGTGCGTCTCTATGAAAACATTGTGAATGAGGAACTTGGAGTATATAATGAAGATGGAAGCTTAAATCTGAACCCAAATTCTTTGACGGTGGTAAAAGAGGCTTATGTTGAACCTTCTTTGATGGAGGCAAAGCCTTTTGACAGCTTCCAGTTCGTAAGAAACGGATTCTTTACCACAGATTGTAAAGATTCCAAACCAAATGCGCCGGTATTTAACCGTATTGTCTCATTAAAGAGCTCATTTAAGCTCCCAGTAAACAAGTAAGAAGGTATTAATATGAATTTATTAGCTGGATTAGAAAAATTTGGTATCAAATCTGAAGGCGAATTAGACATTACGAAAGAAGAGCAGAAAAAGAAAAAACAGGCGCCTGTAAAGAAATCAGCACCCAAGGTGATGACAGAACCGGATTATCTTTTGGAAAAAGAAAATACCTGTCCTGTTTGTGATGCAAAGTTTAAAACCCTTATGGTAAAAACCGGTAAGGCAAAACGTATCGGTCAGGAGTTTGACTTGCGTCCCCGTCATGAAGGTGTAGACACGATTAAATATGATGTGATTGCATGTCCCGAGTGTGGATATGCTGCTATGTCCAAAACATTTGAACCTTTGTCCAATACACAGATTAAATGGATTCGTGAACAGGTAGGTGCAAACTTCCAACTTGAAAAGAAGGAAGAAAGAGATACTTATACCTATGATGAAGCCGTTGACCGTTTAAAACTTGCTTTGGTTTCTGCTATGGTAAAGAAGGTAAAACTGTCCGAAAAAGCATATATTTGCTTAAAGATTTCATGGCTTCGCCGAGCACAGTTAAAAGAAATGCCGGAAGTATCCAAAGAGGATTTGGCTGCCAAAAAAGAAATTCGTGAAGAGATGATGGGCTTCTATAAACAGGCTTACGAAGGCTTCACTCAGGCAATGTCAAAGGAGACACCTCCGTTTTACGGAATGGATTCCAACACATTGGAATTTATGCTTGCCAATATGGCAATCTACTTTAAGGACTATGACACAGCATTGAAGTTGGTATCCCGTTTGATTACTTCACCCAATACCGCTTCCCGTGTAAAAGATAAGTGTTTACAGTTAAAAGAACAGATTGTTGTGGCAAAGAAAAAAGCGGACGAAAAAGCATCCTCCGCACCGAAACAATAATAATTAAAAAATCAAAATCCCGAGATTCGTTCTCGGGATTTTTTGTTGAAATATTGTATTGTATTTTTAAGATAATTTAAATATAATTTTCCCTATGTTTTAAAGGTCGATATCCAATTCGACAGGGCAGTGGTCAGACCCAAGTACCTCGGTATGAATCTTGGCATCAATTAGTTTCTCATCCAAACGCTGGGATGTGATAAAGTAGTCAATTCTCCATCCTGCATTTTTCTCTCTTGCTTTAAAACGATAGGACCACCAGGAATAAATCTGTTCCTGGTCCGGATAGAAGTAGCGGAAAGTATCCGTAAATCCTGATGAAAGGATGACAGACATTTTTTCACGTTCTTCATCGGTAAAGCCTGCGTTGTGGTGATTGGTCTTTGGATTCTTTAAATCAATTTCTTTGTGGGCAACATTTAAATCGCCGCAGAAAATAACCGGTTTTTTCTCGTCCAGGTTTTTAACGTAGGCCAAGAAATCGTCTTCCCATTTCATACGATATTCCAAACGCTCCAATTGTTGCTTGGAGTTGGGAGTATAGCAGGTGACAAAATAAAAATCTTCAAACTCAAGGGTGATAACCCGTCCTTCGTGATCGTGTTCGTCAATTCCTAATCCATATGTTACAGCCAAAGGCTCTTTCTTTGAAAAAATAGCAGTGCCGGAATAGCCTTTTTTATCTGCATAATTAAAATACTGATGATATCCGGGGGTGTCCATGTCCAACTGTCCTGCCTGCATTTTTGTTTCCTGCAGGCAAAAGATATCTGCATCTATTTCTTTGAAGAAATCATAAAAACCTTTCTGAACACAAGCCCTAATTCCATTAACATTCCATGATATACATTTCATTTTTTCATCTCCTTACGGAGGTAGTATATCATAGGGACGGTTCTTTCGTCTTCATTTTTTTGGCGTTGTTTCCGGGAGCGGGACTGTGGGCTCCGGCAACCTCAATCGAACTAAAAAATACACATATGGAACTATTTGCTGAATTTCCAGATTGCTTTGATTTGTGGAATCAGATCATCCACAGACCAACTATGGGAACTTTTTTCGGGGGAATTAGGGTCATTGACAATAATTTGCCCCTCATCATCGATTCCGGCAAGAACAATGAAATGACCGGAATAGGTAAAGTCTCCCGGTTTCATGGAACAGATCATGGGAGTGGTTTCGGATAAGTTATCTAAAATATAGGAGGAACTGATTGTGCCGGCTTCCGAATGAATCCCCAGTGTGCTGGCACCTTCAGTCATGAGATTCCAAGATGTGCCTTCTCCATAAGTATAATAGCCGTTATTATTGGAAAACTTCGCCATTTCATAGGGATTGTAAGTAGTGTCTCGGGTTAAGCCGCAATAAACCATGGATAAACATGTTGGACCACATCCGGCGATACCGATGTAGTTTTTACCATAGTCTCTGTATCCCCAGCGTTTATCCCATTGAATAAAAAGGGGAATACCATCGGTTTGCATTTCCTTGTCGATAGATATTGGCTCATTGTAATTTTTATATTGGTTGTAATTTTGTGCAAAAGATTCAGCTTCCGGATATTTTTTAACAAACTCCGTTATTTCAGAGGGTACACCGGAGGCTTGGTTTTTGATATAAACAGATAAGAAACCGAGTAAGCAGATTAATACACAGCATCTGATAATGAGTAGACGGCGTCTTCTTTGTCTTCTACGACGAATTTTCTTTTTGCGCATTGCCTGTCTGTGTAGCTGTTCTTTGGATTGATAATGTCTTGTCTTTGATTCCATAGAATTTCCCCTCAAACACAAAACACATCCACAATACAATTTTAGCACAGAATACTGAAAAAGAAGTTTAAGATATTCTTAAGATTTCATTAATGTTGACGTTTTAGTGACGATTCCATTGTATTTACAAACCATAATTGAATGACAATAGATGTGCCTTTCAGTGACTACCTTTTATTATGAAAAAATGATATACTGACTAATGCGTGAGAAACGCCAAGTAGAAAAGTATTAGAGGTGTATTATATGAAATATTTTGGAACTGATGGTTTTCGTGGAGAGGCCGGAAAAGTATTAACAGCAGATCATGCTTATAAAATCGGACGCTACATTGGCTGGTATTACAATAGAGAGCACAAGGGAAGAATCGTAATTGGAAAGGATACAAGACGTAGTTCTTATATGTTTGAGTATTCTTTGGTTGCAGGTATTATTGCATCCGGAGCAAACGCTTATCTTTTGCATGTAACCACCACACCTTCCGTTGCCTATGTTGTAAGAACTGAAGATTTTGACTGCGGTGTTATGGTTTCTGCCAGTCACAATCCATTTTATGATAACGGTATTAAGTTAATTGATGGAAACGGACATAAGATGTCTGCGTCTGTGGAAGAGGCCATTGAAAAATATATCGATGGCGAATTGGGAGAACTTCCTTTTGCTACAGGTGATGATGTAGGTATTGCCACTGATTATGCTATTGGAAGAAATCGTTATGTGGGATATTTGATTTCTCTTGCAACCCGTTCTTATTCAGGAAAGCGTATTGGCTTGGATTGTTCCAACGGAGCGTCTTTTACCATTGCAAAGTCTGTCTTTGATGCACTTGGTGCAAAGACCTATGTCATTGGAAATGAGCCAAATGGTTTAAATATTAATAAAGACTGTGGCTCTACTCATATCGAAGCGATGCAGAAGCTTGTGAAAGAAAAAGAACTGGATGTGGGATTTGCTTTTGACGGTGATGCGGACAGATGTATCGCAGTAGACAATGAGGGCCAGATTATTGACGGTGATTACATTTTATATGTTTGCGGAAAGTATTTGAAAAATCATGGACGCTTAGATGGAAACCATGTGGTTGCCACAGTTATGTCAAACCTTGGTTTGTTTAGAGCTTTTGACAAGGCTGGCATTGAAACGGAAGTTACTACCGTTGGCGACAAGTATGTAAACGAGGCAATGGTGAAGTATGGATATGTTTTGGGCGGTGAGCAGTCCGGACATATTATTTTCTCTAAGCATGCTACTACCGGTGACGGTATCTTAACTGCTATTATGATGATGGAAGTGATTATGGAAGAAAAGTCTTCTCTCCATGATTTGGCAAGCGGTATGAGAAAGTATCCTCAGCTTTTGAAAAACATTCGCGTGGAAAGTAAAGAAGCCGTTATGACCAACGAGGTGGTTTTAAAGAAAAATGATGAAATCACCGCTGAATTGGGTGAAGACGGAAGAATCCTTCTTCGTGAAAGTGGTACAGAACCTTTGATTCGAGTTATGGTGGAGGCTACCACCGATGAAATTTGTGCAAAATATGTGGATGAAATGATTGATACCATTAAGGCACAGGGATTGGCATAGTAGTATTTGTATAGAAGGTATGGTTGTATGAAAAAGATTACTTTAGGTAAAACAGGGATTGTTGCTCCGCAGAATGGATTCGGAGCCCTTCCTATTCAACGAGACAGTGAAGAAGTAGCTGTGGAAATCTTGCGAAAAGCCTATGAGGGCGGAATTCGCTTTTTTGATACGGCAAGAGCATATAGTGACAGTGAAACAAAAATCGGAAAAGCCTTTGGCAATATGGGAATTCGTGACAAGATTTATATTGCCACCAAAACTCCATCCACTACACCGGAGGGCTTTTGGAAGGATTTAGAGACTTCTTTAAAAGAACTTCAAACCGATTATATTGACATTTATCAGTTCCATATGGCTTCCCAGTGTTATAAGCCCGGGGACGGAACGGGAATGTATGAGTGTATGGTAGAAGCCAAGGAAAAAGGCTTAATCAAACACATTGGTATTACAGCTCATAAGATTTTAGTGGCAGAAGAGGCAGTAAAGACCGGTTTATATGAGACATTGCAGTTTCCTTTTTCCTATCTTGCATCGTACAAAGAAAAAAATCTGGTAAAGCTTTGTCAGGAAAATAATGTGGGATTTATTGCCATGAAGGGCTTGGCCGGAGGATTGATCAATCGTTCCGATGTGGCTATGGCATTTATGCAGCAGTTTGATGGTGTTATGCCAATCTGGGGAATTCAACATATGTCTGAGTTGGATGAGTGGCTCTCCTATATGGAAAACACTCCTTCTATGACAGAAGAGATTTCTGCCTATATTCAAAAAGAACAGGATGAATTGGCAGGAGATTTCTGTCGCGGATGCGGTTACTGTATGCCCTGTCCTGCCGGTATTACCATAAATCAGTGTGCCAGAATGTCTTTGATGCTTCGTCGTGCACCATCTGAGAATTTCTTGTCGAAACACTGGCAGGAAGAAATGAAGAAAATAGAGGGATGTTTGCATTGCAATCAGTGTATGAGCCATTGTCCTTATGAGCTAAACACACCGGCACTTTTGGAAAAGAACTACGAGGATTATAAAAAGGTTCTGGCAGGGGAAGTCAGCGTAAAATAATAATCTAGTTAATAATGCGGCGTATGAATAGTTGTGGAGTATAAATATAATCGGGGGAAGGTATCATAATGAAAGGGAAAAATATGGAGAAGAAATTTCGTTGGGCCTATATTGGTTCCGGTAGTATTTGTAAAACAACAGCTGATCAGATTGTAACAGCGAATCACGAGATAGCATATGTCTATTCCAGAACCTTTGAAAATGCAAAGAAATTTGCAGAGAGATATGGTGCAGTGCCTTGTAAAAGTTTCGAGGAAGCTGTAAACAGAGACGACATTGATGGAGTTTATATTGGTACACCCCATACATCTCATAAAGAATACGCCATTGCTGCAATGCGATTGAAAAAACCGGTTCTTTGTGAAAAGCCAATGGGAATCAATATTTCTGAGGTTGAGGAAATGATTGCAGTTTCCAAAAAAGAGAATGTTTATTTGGCGGAAGCTATGTGGACCTGGTATGCACCTGTGGCCAATCAGGTGAAGGCCTGGGTGGCAGATGGAAAAATCGGAGAATTAAAAGATGCTTATGGTAGTTTTTGTATTCCAGGTTTAAGAACCAAAAAGAGAGAGCATCGACTTTTAAATCCTGCTACAGCAGGTGGTGCATTACTGGATTTAGGGGTTTACCCCATTACCTATTTTTACAATCTTTTTGGAATGCCTGAAAAGATTTCCTGTGAAGGTGTAGTTGCAAATGGTATTGATGAGGAAGAGGAGATTGTTCTTTCTTATCCTACAGGAGAGTGCCGAGTAAAGTCTTCTCTTCGCAGTATTGAGGAAAAAATGATAATTCATGGAACAAAAGGCTCTATAGAGGTGCCTATTATGTTCCATGGTGCGAAAAAGGCAAAACTGAAATCCCAGGATGGAAAAGACAAGGTAAAAGGAGATACAAACTACATTGTTGAGTTTTCCAATGTAGCCGAAGAGATATTATCCGGAAAAACAGAATCAGACTATGTCCCTTTGTCTCATACCCTTGACTGCATGAAAATTATGGATGAGTGCAGAGTGCAGCTGGGTCTGAAATATTAGGGGGAATAGGGATGACAACGTCTCTAATTCTTCTGAAATGTCGATGTTTTGATATGAGTAGACAGTTATTTTCTGTAGTTGGAAGGGCTTTTTCCTTCGTATTTTTGAAACACAGATGAAAAATGACTTTGGGAAGAAAATCCCAAGTAGGCACTTATCTGTGACATAGGTTTATCTGTAGATAGAAGAAGTCTTTTGGCTTCTTCTATTTTTATGCTGGTAATATAGTTGGA
>JAILJP010000113.1 GCA_024694625.1 Lachnospiraceae bacterium
TCCAACGATACCTAAGACTTCACCTTCCTTCATTTGGATGGTTACATCATTTAATGCCTTCACTTCTCCAGCTGGAGTAAAGAAGGACAATCTTTCATGTTGTATATCTACTAAATATTCACTCATAACTATCTTCCTTCCTACTTCATCTTCGGATCAAACGCATCACGAAGACCGTCACCTAATAAGTTAAAGCTCAAAATGATAATAAAGATCATAACCGCGGGAGCAAATAATTTCTCCGGATATGTCTGTAAACCATTCAATGCTGCAGATGCCAACGAACCAAGGGAAGGCATGGGAGCCTGAACACCGATTCCTAAGAATGAAAGGAATGACTCGGTGAAAATAGATGAAGGAATCTGTAATGTAGTGGTTACAATTAAAGTTCCGATACAGTTTGTAATCAAATGCTTTTTGATTACTCGGCCGTTTGTCGCACCTAAAGCCTTTGCTGCAGTAACATATTCGTTCTGCTTCAAGACCATAATCTGACCACGAACGATACGAGCCATACCAACCCAGTACAACAGGGCAAATACTACGAACATGGACATCATATTTGGGCCCATGGCTGTAATCCATCCAAAACCGGGTACCTTTGCAAGATTCTGTAAAGGGAACTGCAAAGCCTGTGCCAAAAGAATAATGATAAGTACATCAGGAACCGTATATAAGATATCAACGATTCGCATGATAACCATATCTACCATTCCGCCGAAGAATCCGGCAATCGCACCGATAGATGCACCAATTAAAAGAATCAATGCAGAAGCAACAATACCTACTGTCATAGAAACTCTTGCACCTACCAAAACACGGATGCAGTAATCACGACCATTTTGGTCTGTTCCTAAAATATGAGGAAAAACGGATTCTCCATTTGCAATTGCTTCCAATTCCGTTGAGGAATATTCCATAGGGGCCAAACGTTCCGCCCCCTTAATCTGCTGTTCATATCCATAGGGATAAAATACCGGCACGATAAATGCCAAAATTAACATAATGATAACAACCACCAAAGCGGTCATTGCAATTTTATTTCTGCGAAGTCTGCGAAAACCATCTTGCCAAAAGTTTACAGACTCTCTCATTACTACCAGCGATTCCTTTTCATCAGGAGAGGCCGGAACAAAGTCATCCACATTGAGCTGCATACTCAAAATATTTTTCTTTTTCTCTTCCATCACCATGCTCCTTACTTTAACTTGATTCGAGGATCGATAAACGCATAAAGAATATCAACCACTACGTTCATTACAATAATAAATGTTGCCAAGAAAATTGTAGTACCCATAATCAAAGGATAATCACGGGAGGTGATGGCACCTACGAATTCGTGTCCAAGACCGGGAATGGTGAAAATTTTCTCAATAATAAAGCTTCCTGTCATAAGAGACGCAAGCAAAGGTCCCATGTAAGTAACTACAGGTAAGATTGCGTTTCTAAGAGCATGCTTAAAGATCATCTTAAAAGTAGAAACACCTTTTGCACGAGCAGTACGCATGTAATCCTGACCGATTACGTCCAACATAGAAGAACGCATTAATCTTGCAATGTAGCAGGTAGGATACAACGCCAATGCAATTACAGGCATAATATAAGATTTCGGCTCAGACAAGCCCAAGGAAGGTAACAAGCCAAGCTTTGTAGATAAGATATACATCAATAAGGTTGATGACAAGAAACTTGGAATTGCGATACCTGCTGTGGAGAAAACGATAATGAAGTTATCTACCACTTTTCCTCTCTTATAAGCCGCAATACATCCCAAAGGAACTCCAAGGAAGAAGGCTACCAACATAGCGATTCCACCAAGTCTTGCGGATACAGGGAATTTTGTTTCGATGATACGATTTACGGTAAATCCTCTTTTCTTAAGGGAATCTCCCAAATCACCATGAAGCAAATCTCCCATGTAGGTTAAATACTGCTGGAACAAAGGTTTATCCAAGCCGTATTTTGCTTCTAAAGCTTCCTGTGCTGCCGGAGTAACTGCCTTTTCTGAAAGGAAAGGACCACCGGGTACCAGGTTCATAATAAAGAATGTTAATGTCGCTACAATGAATGCTGTTGCGATTCCGAACAGTATTCGTTTTACAATATACTTTGCCAAAACTATCTCCTCACAATCTAATAACTTTTATTTTTGACATACATACTTTTGGTGTTTAAACTTTTACCGCTTTAATTAAGCAAAGCGCTAAATTTAAAATGACGTACAGATGTTACTTCACCTGCACGCCATTGTACGTTTTGTATTTAACATAACCACAAACTGCGATTACTTAATACTTCCATATAATTTAAGTATCGTCATATATCTAGCCTTGCTCAAAGCAACACTATTCTATTATATCCACACGTGAGAAAAAGTCAACCTATAACTACATTTTTTCTCAACTTAAATTTGAAAATTAATCACCCAACAAATACTTCTCAATAGCCTGCTTACACCCATCATGATCATTGTCCGCCACAACTACGTTGGCAGCTTCCTTTACACGCTTGTTGGCGTTCTTCATGGCAACGCCAAGTCCGGCAGTTTCCAGGATAGACAAATCGTTATCCGCGTCTCCCACTGCAATGGTTTGCTTCATGGGGATATCCATATAGCGGCAGATTTTACGAAGTCCCGTTCCTTTGGAACAACCAATCGGGGTAATTTCCAAAGCTGTCTCCTCTGAGTCCACCAACTCCAAGGGCAGATGTTCTAATCGGTGACGACTGCGCAGTCTCGCCTTTTGCGAAGTATGGTAAAGATTTATCTTTTCATATTTACGATTGGCGTTTTTTAGCATCTCAACAGGATTCTCCACCATGGTAGCATTTTCCCGATAGAGTTTTTCGTATTGCTCCATATGGAAAGTCTCCAGATGTTGTGCCTTTTCCTTATCCAAAAGGCCAACTCCCTCACTCATCATAAGAAGCATAACATCTTCCTTCTCAACAGCATCCGCAATATCATACATGTGATCCCAGGCGATATTGTCCATGGAAATCACCTTTTCTTCCCAGAAATCATAAATAATGGTAGCGGAAGACAAAATACCAAAGTGTACCATGGAAAGCTGATCCATATAAGGCATCACTCCGGATAAGGAACGTCCGGTGGCAATGGCAATCTCCTTACCTTCATCTGCCGCTTTTTTCAAAGCCTCAAGCGTCGGCTGGGAAATTTCCTTTTGGGAGTTTAAAAGGGTGCCATCCAAGTCAAAGGCAATCAGCTTGTAATTACGTTCTCTGTTTAACTCTTCCATATAACCAGCGGTAATAATACCGGCAGGCAACGCGAACACCGCCACACCCATCATAGCGGATATCACCGTAATAAACTTACCCAACCCCGATTGGGCAAAAATATCGCCATATCCAATGGTGGTTAAAGAGACAACTGACCAGTAAACCGCATCTCCAAAGGTTCTGAAGGTATTGGGCTCCACGTTGAACATAACTAAAGCCACCACAATCACATATCCAAACACCAATGCCCCAACAATCATCAAAGGCTCTCTTTGATGGCGGAAAATATTTAAAATAAGGGAAATGTTTTTGGAGTAACGGAGTACCTTAAAGACACGAATTACACGTAGCACTCGCAGACTTCGGAATGCTACCAAAAAACCTATTCCATAAAAGCTTCCATCAAAGAGTATCAAAGAAGGCAAAATGGATAGAAGATCCACAATGGCCATAGGCGTAAAGGGATACAGTAAAAAAGACAAACCGCCCTTGTTTAGTTTAAAATCCGCTGTTGCCAAACGTAGAATATAATCAACAATAAAAACCATCGTAGTTACTACTTCCACGTTCCGCAAAAAGAAGTCTGAATTTCTTGCCATAAGAGGAATCAAACTAAAGGTAATACACATGAGCATGAAAAAATCGTAGAGTCGGCTTTCTCTGTCCCCATCTTCTGATTTTTCAACAATCTCAAATACTCGTTTTCGCCAATTTCTCATTTTTATTTTCAAATCACTATCCTCATAATACACAGTCTAAAATATCGGGATTATTATAACATACCATCAAATAGAGAGAACAGACCCTAGACAAAGAAAAAAGACCAAGGTATAAACCTTGGTCTTTAAAGTGAGACACGGGGGATTCGAACCCCCGACAACCTGATTAAAAGTCAGGTGCTCTACCAACTGAGCTAGTATCCCATGCTGGGCTAGTTGGATTCGAACCAACGAATGCAGGAATCAAAATCCTGTGCCTTACCGCTTGGCGATAGCCCATTATCGATTCAAACGGTAATTAGGGTGGATAATGGGATTCGAACCCATGGCCTCCAGAGCCACAATCTGGCGCGCTAACCAACTGCGCTATACCCACCACGTCGTCACAAGTTTCGTTCGCAGGCGCTCGTGTTCCACACAAGCGCAGAGCTCACTGCACTGTAACTCCTCTTCGGACCAAATCTTCGATTTGCTCCGGGTATCTGTAGCTACATTCCAGCCACCAACTGTGCCTGGATGATTCGACTCCTGAGTCAGCGGCGCTTTGGTCGTTGCTTTTTGTCTTCTCTCCAAACACTACTGTGCCTGGAGGGATTCGAACCCCCGACCCACGGCTTAGAAGGCCGTTGCTCTATCCAACTGAGCTACAGACACGCATTCCAAAATATGGTTTCCAGTGAATTTTCACATAGGAAAAGCGGGTGATGGGAATCGAACCCACGTATCCAGCTTGGAAGGCTGGTGTTCTACCATTGAACTACACCCGCAAAATCAAACTAAAAGTAGTATTAAAAATTACATCGGGGTGACAGGATTCGAACCTGCGACCCCCTGGTCCCAAACCAGGTGCTCTAGCCAAACTGAGCCACACCCCGATAAGGGCTGGTGCGCTTCGTGTTTCTTCAGTACCGCAAACGCAAGATATATTATATGGTAAAGGTACCACCTTGTCAACAACTTTTTCAAAAAAATTCTATATTTTTTCCGAACCCCGATTTTTCCTTTATTTTAGTGCCTTCAGAGCACATTCCACTTCCCCGTTTTCCAAAATTTTTATAATTCCGTAAGTATATTTTTGACTTTCTTGTCTGGGTGAAGAGATACTTCCCGGGTTCATAATTGTCATCCCCTGGTAACCCAAAGTAAGAGTGGGCACATGGGTATGACCAAATAAAACCATATCCGCCTTTTTTGCTTTTGCAGCTGCAATGATACGGTCCCAGTCCTCTGGTTCCGTACCAACACCATAGTAGTGACCGTGAGTCAAAAAAGCTCTGTGGTTTCCCACTTCTTCCAATACTTCCGAAGGAAGGGACAAATCCGAGTCGCAATTTCCCCGTACAACAGTGAGGGGAAGTTCTGTCATCGCCTCAATTTCCAAATCTTTTCCCTGTACATCTCCCAGGTGAAAGATTTTATCCGGATGTTCTTTTTCCACTGCAAGAAGTAAATTTCGAATGGAAAAATGAGTATCACTAACCACTAATATTTTCATACGAAATCAGTTCCTCTCTCATAGCCCGAAGAGCCTTTCCTCTGTGGCTGATGGCATTCTTTTGTTCCGCGGTCATCTCTGCCGTAGAGCATCCATATTCGTCCACGTAAAAAATAGGGTCATAGCCAAAGCCGTTTTCTCCTGCCATTTCCCATCCGATATAGCCTTCAATGGTTCCCCGAACACTCTTTTTGGTTCCGTCAGGGCAAATACAGGAAATAGCACAGACAAATCTTGCAGTACGGTCTTCTTTCTCTACCCCTTCCAATCTCTGAATCAGGTTTTTGTTTTTTACGTCATAGGAAGTATCTTCCCCAAGATATCTCGCGGAATAGATTCCCGGTTCTCCATTTAAGTAATCAATAGAAAGACCGGAGTCATCTGCCATAACATACACTTTTCCCTTTAATTCTTTAGGAAGGGCATTGTAAACACTTTCTGCCTTAATCATGGAGTTTTCTTCGAAAGTGGTTCCATTTTCTTCAATCTCCACGTCCACTCCCGCTTCTTTCATGGTTTCAATTTCAAAATCCAAATCAGAAAGAATCTCATGAATCTCCCGTACTTTATTCTTATTTCCTGTAGCAAAAATTATTTTTTTCATAGTTTTTTGTTCTCTTTCAAAGTATTGACTATGGCATTATACAACGATTCTGCCGCTTTTTGTTGATAATCTTCGGATATGAGCTTATTTTTTTCTTCATTATTGGTAATAAATCCAATTTCCGCCAAAGCAACCGGCACCTGGGAGGTTCGGATAATATAAATCTCATCCCCCGCAACCAGTCCTTTGCTGTTGCTTCCTAAGGTGGAAAGCATGGATTCCAAACAATTATTAGCAAATGCTTTGCTCAATCCACTTTCATCTGCAGAGCGATACATAACTTCCGAGCCGTTAATGCCGGAAACTCTACCGCTGGCAGTGGAATTAATATGAACACTTAAGAACAAATCCACCTGAAGTTCATTGGCAAGTCCCACACGGGAACTATAAGGAGGATTAAAGTCCTTTTCTCTGGTGTAATACACCCCAATATTATAATCATCTTCTTCAAAAAGAGGTTTCATTTTTTCCGTAATGGCAAGGTTAATATCCTTTTCCAAAGCATCTCCGTTGGAGCAGCCTCCGTCCTTTCCACCGTGGCCTGCATCCACCACCACAATAGCGTCATACACGTCGCGAGGGTCTAAGAAATCAAAATACAGATACTGCCCTTCCATGGTGGTATTTAACTCATAAACGGAATCCGTAATAATTTCAAACACACCACATCCTGCAGAATAATCAAAGGTGAAATCGGATATATGATCACTGCTTCCTACCAGCGGATAGCTATAAACATAATTATTATCCACTCCGGGAATGGAAATGGTAAAGCTTTTATATAAGGGTTGCTGTGATATTTCCACATCTTCAGGATTTACATCCGAAGGTAACTCCATTCGAAGCTGATGGGTAGACGCACCTAGGTTTTTATCCTGAACCACTAGGGAATTGTCCTCGCGAATCAACTGCATCACAGAGTACACATCATCATTTTCGTCTGTATCAAAGAAGGCATAACTGTGCAACCCCGGGAAGAAATGAAGGGTCCCCGTAAGAAGCACCGTCATCACCAATAGAATTATTGTAAAATTTCGTTCCAGCTTTCTTTGCATATCACTTTGTTTCCTCTGTTTCCAAATAAGTACCGTAAGCCTTTAAGCACAGATTCCCTTTTGCGGTATCCTCAATGCTTTCCCATTCCAAGCCGTTTTTGGAAACAAAGCTCTTTCCGTCACTTAAATCTACGCTGCCCTCTTCCATATTGGAAGTTTTATATTCAATAGCTACAGGATGATCCTTATCCGGTGTATTGATATAAAGTAAAATAGCATATTCGTCTTTTGCGCCAACCCTTACTTCCCGCAAAAAAGGTACGGTATAGTAGCCCGCAGCACTTAAACTTCCCTCTGCCACCAAAGTTCTTGAAGCCAGGGAATTCACACCATTATAATCGGAAACCACGTAAATCTGATACTGTGTGTTTTTGCCCAAAGCATAAAAACCACAGGCATCGATTGTAGCATCCTGTTCGTTCTCATAAACCGCAGCAGCCCAGGCATCGGCTTTGCTGTAACCGATTTGTCCCGTCCATCCGCATTCATCCATTTGAGCAATAAAATCATAGTTATCGTTAGCTTCTACTTTTGCATAGGAAACCGCCTGATAACCAATGTTTGAGTCATAATAAGAAACGTAGAAAACGCCATTGTCACCAAAATCGCTACCCCAACTGTTTTGACAGATAAATGCCCCGTCTCCCGGTACAGAACCATTAAAATTGGAAGCGTCATAATGATCGTCCCAACCGATAATTACCACATCATGGTTGGCAGAGTTCGAGCCCCGATAGCAGTAAGCATTTGTGGATCGGTTATAATTTGAAGATGATCCTAAGGAAGATACATTTGCATAAATAGACGTGGAAACCCCGCCGTACAAATAAACGCCCCATTTAATATCGTCAATGTCATCGGTGTCATAAAAATGTACCTGCTGTACATGTTTTACCGCTTCAGAAGATTCTGCCGTCACCGGTCCCTTCCAAGACAGCAAATAAGAAAGGGCCATAGCGAAATCGCCCCCTGAATTATCCGTATAGGTATAGGGTTTTGCCTCTATCAAATCTGAGGCATCCAAAGAAAGACTTTCCTCCGGAAGAAGTCCGGACTCCAACGCACCAAAGGCCGCATACGCCCAACAGGTGTCCGTATTTCCCTGATCCTTAATCTCCGAAACCCGTCCTTTTTTCCGCAAATCATAGGCCGTCGGGAGGTTGGAACCAGAAGCCTCTGTAGAAGTAATGTTTAGGGTTGCCTTTTGGGTACTCCAGTTATATTCATAACCAAACATTTCGCACACATCCTTCAAAGGCAAGAAATACTTATCCTTTTCCACCATGGGCGCACAGGATAAATCTATGGTTTCTCCTTCTACAGATGCGCTTGTCACATCCAGACCAAAAATATACTCCAAGTTGTTACGTTCCAAAACAATTTTCTTTCCTTCGTAACAACGGGCACTGGTAGAAAGAATATCCCGGAAGAATTCTAAGGAAGCCATTACTTCCATATTTTCATTGAGGTATAGTTCCCCTGCGTCATAAGAAATATTCTCATCATTCATTTGCAACACAAGAGAGCCTTCATCATTAATATTTTTGGCAATTAACGGATAAAAGACACTCTGCTCCAACTTCGCACCTCGAAAGGTCTCCACGTTGGAATAATCATCACTTACGGTATTTAGTTTCAGAACAAAGAGCAATAGCAAAAAAACTGCCATTACCACATATCTTCTCATGACTTTCATGGAATACTTCTACTTCTCCCTCTTTGGCGGTTTCGGACCCATATATTGATAATAATAGGTCTTAATCATACCATTATAAATCTTTCGATTCTTATCTGCTTTCTTTCCAATGTATTTTTGTGCATCCTCATAAGAGGTAATAATATACATGGACCAGGAATCCAGTTTTTCATACACCTGACCTATGGTTTCGTAAAGGGCAGGTAAATCCTTTTGATCCTCTAAACGCTGTCCGTAAGGAGGGTTGGTAATCATAAATCCGTATTTCTTCGGATGGGACGTATCCTTCACATCACGAATCTGAAAATGAATCATATGATCCACTCCCGCCTGCTTGGCATTTTTTCTTGCAATTTGAATCATATCGGGATCTTTGTCATAACCCTGGAGATTTGTCTCAACGGAAGTATCAATCTCATCCCGTAGTTCCTGTCGCACTTCCTTCCAAACTTCTTTGGGAATCAAATGGGTCCAAGTCTCTGCTGTAAATTCACGGTTTAGGCCCGGGGCAATATTCGCCGCCATCATTGCCGCTTCAATTAAAAAGGTACCACTTCCGCAAAAAGGATCTAAAAGAATACGGTCCCTTCTCCAAGGAGTCAAAGAAATCAACGCAGCAGCGAGGGTTTCTGAAATCGGCGCCTTGCTGGCGTAAGTACGATATCCTCTTTTATGAAGAGGCACCCCTGTGGTATCCAAAGTAACAAGCACTTCATCCTTCATCATAAAAATACGAACCGGGAAGGAAATACCTGTTTCCGGAAAATCATTTCTGTGGTAGGCCTGAGTCATTCGTTCCACCATTGCTTTTTTCGCCACCGATTGAATGGTAGGGACGGCATAAAGCTTGCTTTTTACAGAGGAAGCCTTCGTCACCCAAAATTTGCTGTCCTTTTGTAAGTAATTCTCCCAAGGAATATTTTTAATTCCCTGAAACAAATCTTCAAATTCTTCCGCATGAAATTCTCCCACTTTCACAAGGATTCTTTCACCGGTACGAAGACATAAATTGGCACGAACAACGGCTTCCCAGTCACCTTCAAAGGTCACCCTTCCGTCTTCCACCTTGGTTATTTCATAACCCAAATCATATATTTCTCTTTTTACAACGGCCTCAATGCCAAAATGGCAGGGCACACATATTTCTAATTTTTCCATAGAATCAATCTTACCACATCTTCTGCCTTCCGCCAAATTGTGAACAAACTGTGAACAAATTCTAAACAAATTATTAACTTATTAAGAATAAATTAAAGTTGTACAAAATCTATTGAAAAAGATAATTTTAGATGGTATTATCCATCGTGTAAGAGGAACAAACCTCTTATCCCCTTATTATTTATACTCCCCTCAAAAGACCGATCCCCATCGGTCTTTTACTTTGGAATCAAAAAAATCCCGGACCTAATCGTCCGGGATTCTTCTATATAAAAAGTCTTATGCAAATAAATCAAGCTGGCTACCCACCATATTATAGGAAGTATTTCTGCTGTCCGCTCCATAGGAAATGGATTTATTTCCAAAGGAGGATGCAATGGCATTGTATGCCTGATTCACTTCTTGATTCTTTTGTACCTGAGCAATACGATTGGTAGTCACGGATGCGGTAGCGTATTGTACCGGTGCCGCCCCTTCCACACGATTGGAAAATCCTGATGCCTTTAAAGATTCCACAAAGGAATCAGAAACCTCGGATTCATTTTCTAAATTGTATGATTGAGGGGTAGTTACCCGATATTCAATTCCAACGATTGGATTCATGCTCGAAGCTGATAATCCCATAATCTGCCTTCCTCTTCTGTAATTCTAGCCTGATTCTTTTCTTTTTCAACGCTACGATCCACAGCAGCCAAGCGATCATTCAAATCAATCTTGCTTTCACTGTTTATAGCCGTATCAAGCGCAAAGTTTGCCTCTTTGGTTCTCTGGGCTTCTGAATTCAAAGTACTCATCTCTTTGGAGAACTCTTCGTTTTCACCCATAGCTGCCTCGCGGATACTCTCACGACGCTCCAACTCTGAATTGTAACTGTATGCTGAAATCTCTCCCTGTTGATACATTGTCTCCAATTCGGAAGTAGTATACTCCCCATAGGGAGGATCATCTGTAGATATCACCGGTCGCTCTACCTCAAAATCAAGCTCTTCCCGATCCTCTACACTTACCCGAGTTGTCTCGACCGATTCGGTAGTCTCAGCAATGACTGTGCCTTCTAAACTTTCTTCTAATTCTGTAGCACCGTCTTCACTAACCTGAACCGTATCTCCGTCTTCGGAGCGTGCCACAACGTTTTCAAGTTCTTCTTCCTCTTTGACTCTTGCGGTATCTTCTGCTTTAACCTTTGCGGTATCCTCTGCTTTGACTTCTGAAGTTCTTCTAATGTTCTCCTGGGCCGGAGCATTGGAAGAAACTTGCTGTGTCTGAGCATTTGCCGTAATGGTATTTAATTCAATCCCTGCCATGTCTCTTCCCTTCTTTCCTAACAAAAAGATCTTTCGATCAACATCCATGTACTGTAATGAATTCCATTTCATAGAAACCCCATACCACATACTCGTGGTAATTTTATTATATACGAAACATATGATTTGTCTAGCAAATTTTATGAAATATGCTAGTTTTCTGAAAATATTTTAAAGCACAAAAAAGGAATTCCTCTCGGAATCCCTTTTTTGTAATAATAAGGAAAGGATGAAATGTTTGCGAGTTTCCTCGCTGAAGAAAAAAATTATTAAGCAACTGCAACCATCGCGTCAACTAGTTTCGCGGCCTGGTCCATTCTAGCCATTAATACATCAAGATCATCAAGAATAGCTTCAACTTCTTGAAGTTCCTCTTCCAACAGGCTTCTGTTTACAGATTTAACCCTGCCGGACATGGTGGGTACGCGAACCAATTTTTCACGCTCTGCCCACTCTTCCTCTGTCGGAATAGATTCTTTTATTGACTTTACTCTTTTTGTCATGTCTTTGTATATAACCAAAAACTGTAAGAACAATTCTTTCTGCTCCAATTCTAATTCCATATAAAACCTCTCTAAAGACTTAATATTGTTTATATTTAGTCTCTCCCCTATGATGACCTTCTTCTAAAATTCTTGTTCTCGATTGTCATCTTCACTCGTCCTGCGAAGCATCAAGGCGAACGTAATCAATACCACGGTCATCAGTCCGATGTAAATAAATCCATCCAAACGTCATGTCCTCCTTTTTCGAAAATCATGTGCGGTTGATTTTCAATTGGTATGTGAGGATTATATCATCGTAAAGGACACAAAAAGGACACATCGCAAAAATATGTCCAATTTTATTTCGGAATATGGATTAATGCGATAGTCCCCTGTCCTGGAGTCGACTTTACATGCAGGGACCCGCCTACCATTTCCTGCAATCTATTATTTACATTTTCAATTCCCACATGGCTTCTGCCGTCGTCTTTTTTTCCCGATAGATCAAAGCCCACCCCATCATCCGCTACAATGATTTCATAAGAATCCGACATTTCTTTGGTACGAATCGTAACCGTACCCCCATCTAGCTTTTTCCCTACGCCATGTTTTACCGCATTTTCCACTACCGGTTGTAAGCACAGAGAAGGGATTTTAAAATCCGTGGTTTCAATATCAAAGACCACATCCAATTCATCTTCAAATCTCATTTTTTCCAAAGCAAGATAATTTTCTACATGATTTAATTCTACCTTGAAATCCACCGGTGCCGTACTTCGTAAGGCATCCATATTCCCTCGTAAATAATTTGAAAAATTGTTAATTGCCTCCTGGGCCGTCCTCGGATCTTTTTCACACAAATAATAAATGGAATTTAAGGCATTGTACAAAAAATGGGGTTGAATTTGTGAAATAACTAAACGAATCTGCATCTCATTGATTTTCCGTTCCTTTTGTACCAGTTCTTCCTCTTTTCTCAATAATTCCGTTTTTTGTTTGAAAATATCCTTCCGTTGCTCCATCAATATAACGCCCATCATAAAGAAAATGGACATAGCAATTCCCAGATTCAATCTAGAGATTCTAGAATAACTAAAGGCGGTGGTAAGCACGGAAACAGCAGGAAAGATAATATAAGATAAGAACGCAATGCATTTGTTATACCCCAAAGTTTTTTTATTGTAGAAAATCAAAAAAGCCAAGACCGCAAAAGGCATCATGGTTAGAACCTGGCCCATCCAGAAAAAACCACCTCTAAAATACATATTAATGGCGTCAAAGGAATAATAAAAACCATTATGGAGATTTAAAACAACCGCAAAAACACCTAGACAAGCAAAGACTTTTACAAAGGCTACCGCCATAAGGTTTACTTTGTCATCGCTTATGAAACACTTCATATAAATGGCAAAAATATAAAGGCAAACATATGCCAAAGAAAAGCACAAAAAATAGCCGATTCGAACTGTATAATAAGCATGCGGATCCGTGGATCCGATGGTAAATCCGGATACCACATCACTAAGCATCATAACAGAACAAATCAGCTGCATTTTTATCATGTAGTTTGATCCGACAGGATTGGTGCGATTGGCAAATTTCGTAAACAGTGCCGCCAGTACACAAAGCACTGCCCCCCATAGTTCCAATGCCCCCAACAAATAATCTGTCACTGTCAATTCTAACATTTTCGTCCCTTACCTCTTACTCATCATATCTTCCAAGGCTCCGTTGGTATACTCTGCCCAACTGTATTGATTCATGTATTCCCCCATATAATTCGCTTTTACTTTATCATCATTTTTCAAAAAAGAAAAATAATCGCAATCAATCAGATCCGGCAAAATGCCAATGCGACCGTGCTGACGTACCACAACATCCTGGCAACCCATACGCTCCAATGTAGAAATCATATCTTTCCGTACATTTTTCAAATAGGAAATATGAGAATCCGGTTCATCATCATCCCAAAGGTTCGTAATGATTTCCTGAATAGAGGAAAGGGCGCCATTTCGATCCACCAAAAAAGCCAAAAGCTCTCTGGACTTGTTGTACTGAAAATCCACCGGTTTTCCATCAACAAAAACTTCAAAGTTTCCAAATGTCTTACATGACACCCGATTGCCAGTAGCATTTTTCACCGGATGCCGCAATTCCTCCAACTCTTTTTGAATCTTTTCCGGTGTGGCCGGTTTCATAACATAACCACTGGCGTGCATGCGAAAAGCTTCCCCTGCATACTCGCCGTAACCCGTCGTGAAAATTATATTAATATTTGGGTAGAGATCTTTCAGTTTCTTAGCCAACTCCAATCCGTTTTCTCCACGCATTTCAATATCCAAAAACGCTACGTCAATGGGCGTTTTGGAAGCATATTCCACGGCCAAATCCCCTCTTCGGAAACCTGCCACTTCCCCATCCGGCACTGCCTTTTCAATACTTGAAACCAAACCCTCTAAAGCTATTTTCTCATCATCAACCGCTAAGATTTGCATACCTATTCTCCTTATTAATTACTCTCCAACTACGGCATCCCGTAATGCTTTATGAGACAAAATCGTCTTATGTAAAAGTAAAATATCGCCTCGTTTTTTGGTCTTCAACTCATATAAAGCAGTATCCGCCGCATATAAATAATCCCACATTTTATTATTTTTGGTAGGCACAGAATTTCGAATTCCCTGAGATATGGAAATCCCCACAATTTCTTGTTTTCCAAAAGTAATCCTGATTTCTTTAAGTTTACTCCGAATCTCTTTTGCCACTGAAAGGATTTCATCATCCGTCATACCCATATAACAAAGTAAAAATTCATCTCCGCCATAACGGGCGGCATATATATTTTCACCGGCAATACTTTGTAACACCCTTCCGATTTCCACAAGGCAAATATCTCCCACCTGGTGTCCATAAGTATCATTATAATTCTTAAAGTGATCTACATCAAAGATTTCAACCCCAAGAGAAATTTTTTCTTTCTTTGCCTGATCAAACCAGGCTTCTGTCACTTCATTTAAGTCCAGACGATTTGGAAGTTTGGTCAGGCCATCCGTTCTCGCTTCTTTTGCAAGACGAATATTCTCCAGTCGAATCTCCTCTATAGACTCCATCATTTCGGCATAAAACGTAAATGCCAACTGACTTTCCGCTTCCTGAAGATCAGAGGCTTTAAAGTATTCTTCTGTTGCCCAGGCTTTGTTTTCCTGGTGGCCTATGGCTCCATAATAGTCAATTAACAATCGGTAAAAAGACTTTTGAATGTGAGGAATGGATACATCCTGCATGATACGGAATAAATTCTCCACGTATTTTTCAGCCCGATCATATCTATGATCTTTTAACAAAAGATAGCAAAAATCTATAACATCCGGCACACCGTCTACAGTAAGTTTACAGCTTCCCAAAACTTCCAACAGTGCATCATCCGTTTCCCGCAAGAGTTCCATTTTACCTTGGCGAAGATAGATTCCCATCCGAAAAATAAAACTCAAAGGTTCCATTTTTGCTTCTTCGATTCCGGGATTATCCACTTTGGAAAGTTTTTCTATTTCTTCCAGCATCTTAGATGCGTGATGTTGCTTATTTTGAATCACATAAATGATTCCCACCACGCAACAAATAATATATTGACAATACCAAGCGGTATAATCATCCTTCTTGCACTTTTTACTCAGGCGATAGGATTCTTTGTAATACTTCAGTGCCTGCTTCTCGTTCTTCATATCCATAAATGAATAACCAATGTTAAAACTAATCATTGCCTGAAGTTCGTTAGATTCCGTACGATAGGCATATACCTTTGCCATCATTTGATATTCCAAAGACAATTCTACGTGTCCGCGATTGGCCGCATCAATTCCAAGAAGATTGTACCCCTTTGCCAAAAGTTCATCATTTCCAACCCGTTGGCTGTAAACCAGAGCCTTTTGAATGTGTTGCATTCCCTTGGACTGTTGTTTAGGAGTTACATACAAACAATCTCCCATCTGATAATGTGCAAAGGCAAGCAGATTGTCATCCTCCAAGGCCTTGGCTTCAGCCAGCAACTCCTTGCAGACAGTCTTCCGCCCTCTTTGGTGGAAGCGTTTCATTTCTTCTGCTTGCTTTATTAAATTTTGAATTCTTTCCTCATAATTATTGTAATTCATCATTTCCCCAAATGTAACCATTGTCTAAATTGAACCCGTCCTCATCTGATTCAATACAGTAATGTTTTACTATTTCAGTTTAATATATTTAACAAATATTTAAAACTATTAATCGTTAAGATAGGGTGTTTTGCCTCACCAAAACCATAGGAAGCATAAATAAAAGGGACCCCGGCTTCATCACAGGCAGTCTCATCCATAAGGGTATCCCCTACATACACAGGATGTAAAAAGCCATTTCGCTTGGTTATAAGACGCAAATTCTCCGCTTTTCCAACGCCGGTATTTCCATAGCATTCTTTGTCAGTAATGCAATCTTCTACCTTAGCTTTCTCCATAAATAATTCAATATAACCTTTTTGACAATTTGATACGATGCAAACCGGTATTTTGTCAGAAAGTAAACGAATGGTCTCTGCCACACCAGGATAGGTAATATCCTTTGTATTTTTCGCCAACTCTTTCTCTTCTTCCTCCACGCAAGCATACATAACCCGTTCTTTTACCTCTGTGGATTCTCCCGGCAAAAGCGCATCAGCAATTTCGTGCATGGTTTTTCCGAACAAGGATTGTAATACTTCCGGTGTAATGGATTGATGAACGCCACAATCCAAAGCAGCCTTGGTCCAGGCTTTCGCCACCAAAGGCGTAGAATCCCAAAGGGTTCCATCTACATCTAAAATAACAGCATCAAATTTCATTGTATCTTCCTATCACAAACAACTGTCTAAATTATTATAGCATTCTTATCTATGTTATAATAATATTTGTTTTAAAACCCAAAAAGCCATTGCAAAAATGTGCATATTTTAATTCTTCTTGATTTTTTTGTAACATCGGTGTATGTTAGGTTAAACTAACAAATATAAATTTCATCCTCGAAAGAAGGTTATCATATGAATGCTTCAAATATCCAATTATTATCCGCAGGAATACTAATTCCTTTTTTAGGAACAAGCTTAGGCGCCGCTTCCGTATTCGTTTTAAAAGGCACCTCTATGAATGACAAACTGCAAAAAATCCTGTCCGGTTTTGCCGCCGGCGTTATGATTGCCGCCTCCGTGTGGTCTCTTTTGATTCCCGCCATGGAACAAACTCAATCATTAGGCAAACTTTCCTTTTTCCCGGCATTGGTAGGCTTTGCTCTTGGCATTGCAACATTACTTTTAATTGATATGCTTCTCCCCCACCTTCATATTCAGGAAGATGCTCCGGAAGGATTAAAAGCAAACTTAAAGCGCAGCACCATGATGGTATTCGCCGTTACCCTTCATAATTTTCCGGAAGGAATGGCTGTAGGCGTTGCCTTTGCGGCCTTTATATCCGGATCCTCCACCATCACTTTTAGTGGAGCATTGGCACTGGCCATCGGTATCGCGATTCAAAACTTTCCGGAAGGAGCTATTATTTCTCTTCCCTTACAAAAAGAATTGAACAGTAAAACGAAAGCCTTTTGGTATGGATTTTTTTCCGGTGTAGTAGAACCTATTGGCGCCTTACTCACCATTTTACTCACCTCTTGGATGGTTCCCATTCTTCCCTATCTATTGTCCTTTGCCGCTGGCGCTATGATTTATGTAGTTGTGGAAGAACTTTTACCGGAAGCTTCCAAAGGTTCCCACTCCAATATCGCCACCATAGGTTTTTCCATTGGTTTTGCCTTAATGATGGTTTTGGATGTTGCCCTAGGCTAAAAAAAACGTCGGTGCAAATAATATGCACCGACGTTAAATAAATCTCTTATACCTGCCCGGAATACAGCGATGAAACGATATCATTTCCGGAAGTATACATACCGTTACTACCATAGGTAGATGATGTATTGGTTTGGGAGGATGCGTAAAAATTCACAAGGGATGCATTGGTTTCAATTGCCGAAGCATACTTTTGTAACGCTGTCTGTCTCGTTGTCTCATCTGCCTGTTGAAAGGTATCCTCGTTTAAGGCAAGTTTGCCATCACTTCCAACAGAAATCCCAACCGTAGATAAAATATTTTCATTTGCCGCCGTCTTTGACATCAGGCTACTGATATTGGATACCACCCCAGAAATACTGCTGCCCTTTGCAGAAGTAAGGGTGGAATTGTAGTTTGACACCAAATCCTTCGCCATGGCCAAACCACTTTCTTCAGAAAAAGATGCATCCTTTGATAAAATCGCGGATACGCTACTCTTCAAATCCGAACTAGATGAAGCCGTTGTGACATTTACTGTAGTAGAAGTCGTATCGGAAATATGATAAGATGCCCAATTCAATCGACTGGAAACCTTCGCACCATAATCCATGGCATCTTCTGTAGAAAAAAGTTCTTTAACTTTTGACACATCCGCCTTTTTCAGAGCTTCCTCATTCACAGAAAGGGTACCATCATTATTTATGGTAATGCCAAGCTTTTCAAATTCCTCTGCCTTTTCCGCTGTAGCTTTTTGAATAACAGAAAGATTGGAAGAAACCGTATTCATGGTAGATTTCTTCGAAGATGATATCGCAGCATTGTAAGAGTCCACATACTCTTTTAAGGATGCGGCCACCTTTGTGCTAGCGCTAGAGCCACCGGCAGTATCCTCGTAAGTGGAATCCGTCTGTAGCGTCTTTATCGCAGACTTCATACGATTTACGGAATCACTCAGCTTGGAATTCGCTGCGGACGCTTCCTTTGATATCGTAGGATTTCTGCGCTCCTGCAAAATCTGATCTAAAACATTTGTCTTTGTGGTAGAAGTTTTCGTAGAAGAAGCACCCGCTACAGAACTGTAGTACTTTTTCATCAACTTTGAGTAACTACCACTCTTTATGGAATTGTAATCTCCTAACATCCCTGCAAGGCCGGATGTGGTTCCAAAATTATAACCACTCATAATCAATCACTCCTTTGACTGACATATACCCGAGGTTTATCCATTGTCTTACTTTTATTATAACCTGACCTATACAAAAATCAATACCATGTATAATATTCAGAATTCAATTAAAATTTCAATTTCTCAATATGGCTGTGTCTGGCAAACTCATCGGAAATCTGTTTCACTTCATCAGAAGCTGCCACAAAGGCTTCTACCACCTTTGGATCGAAATGACTGCCGGCATCTTTTTTTATAATATCCATTGCCTCATCATAAGACATGGCATTTTTATAACAACGAACAGAAACCAGCGCGTCAAATACATCCGCCACTGCCATAACTCTGGCAGATAAGGGAATTTCTTCTCCCTGCAGTCCTTCAGGATATCCTTTTCCGTTCCATTTCTCGTGATGGAAACCTGCTATGCGTTTTGCCTCGTAAAGATACTGAGAATTTGGTAACGTATCAATAACCTGTTGGATAATATCCGCACCACATTTGGCATGAGTCTTCATAATTTCAAACTCTTCCTCTGTGAGCTTACCCGGCTTGTTTAAAATCGCATCGGGAATCTTAATCTTTCCAATATCGTGCAAAGGCGCTGACTTCACGCAGTTTTCTATAAAGATCTCCGTCAACTGATCGTTGTAATAACCCATCTCCTGCAGTTTGTGTAGAATAATGCTGACATAGGCTGCAGTTTTTTTGATGTGATCTCCAGTGGAAGAATCTCTGTTTTCCACCAAATCCGCCAAGACATAAATCAATCCGGTCTGGAGTCGGTTCATCTGGTCGGATTTAATCTGTAGGTAGGTGAAATTTACCATACTTTCTTCCACCACCTGGAGGAAAGCATAATAGAGATTTTCAATTTCCGATCCGGTGCGAATATCCAGTTCCCGAACCTTATCCATGTTTTTCTTTCTTGCCTCATCATCAGAGAAATCAAACTGTCCTGCCCGATACACGATGGAATTGATGGGATAAATCAAATGGTACTTTGCCAACCAAAGGGTCCAAGAAACCACTACTATTAAAAATCCCAATCCCAAAGCAACCATGCGAAACAGGAAATTGATATTTTGTGCCGTAAGATTTCCTAAATCAACGTCCACGCAAGCATAACAAGCCAGCTCTTTGTCAGAATTTAAAATAGGAATATAAGAAGACATATAACTAGTGTTCTTTCGTTGAATCTCGATACCGTTGAGCATCTCACCCATAAGTAGGGAATCCATATCTACAGCAGATACCCCTTCTAAGGTAACCCGCTCCCCTATTTCCCTTGGTTTGTAATCCGGAGATGTAATATCAAAAACCACATAAACACCATCTTTTCGCACTTGAAGAATATGGATACCAAGAATCTTATCTGCGCTGTCGTAAATACGTCGCAAACCCTCCAACGTTTTATCATAACCTTCCGCAGATTTTCCTTTTTCAAGGTATTCCTCTATCATATCACCGTTTACTTCATCTGCAGCCAATATGGCATAACTGGAAACATCCTGCATGATTTCCTCTCTAGAAACTTCTGAGAAAAGATTCTGACTGATGCCTAAAAATACAATCATAATGGAACCGCATACCACCACTACCACCAGGACAATACGGTTTCCAATAGTATTTTTTGGCTTTGTAAATCCGGCAATTTTTTCCATTTGGTGATCTGTAATAGGGCGCTGTTTCCATCCTAATCCCTGCACTTTTACCCGTACAGACGGAGGTGTTAGCTTCATAATTAAGAAAGCTGCACCTAAACAAATGGTTTTATCTATGGCATGACGTACCAAGCGCCATTCCCAAAAACGCTGCATCCAAGTAGCGGAATCCAATAGGGATGTTCCCTCAAAAAATACATTTGGTATTCCGGCAAAATGATCCATAATCAACGTCATTTCAAATAGCCAACCCAAAAGAGAGCAACCTGCTATATAAAGAGCAACCATTAAGGGACGTTTGAAGAAACTCTTCTTATAAAAATAAGTAGCCGTTAACGCCATTAAGGAATTTAGCAGCAAAACATAAGTAATGGAGGGTAAATATAAAGACTCTAGAATATTAGTAAAAAAAGCCACAAGTATCCCAGGAAAATAACCGCATTCCATGGCAATCAAAAAAGTGCCAATGGTATCCAATGGAAGATTCCAGTGATTCGAGTGACCTATGTAGTTCAATAGTGAATTAAATATTGAAGCTAATATTATTGAAATGTATATTTTTAGATCATTATTCTTGTTTTTCGTTCTCATATAGCTCCCCCAAACTGTGTGTCACGAAAAAACAGCTATTAGATATAATCTCATTATAATCAATTTCCCCATTAACAACAATTAATTATTATGGAAAATAAGTGCGAGTAATAAGTGCCAGTTTCCAAGGTTCTTAAGTTTATCCTATTTCCAATTCTCGGATTTATCCCGTGCGAGAGAGGGTGAGGTGGAAAAGAAAAAGGTCCGGTGGACCTTTTTCCCACCGAACCGACCGAAGTAGCATTTATGCTGCTGAGACTTCGAAGGTTGGACGTAACTAAAAACATTAAAAAACGAGGGTTAAGAGATTTTTATTTATAAGTGGAATAAAAGTGGAATAATTTTACTCCATATTTGTCAAAAACTGATTCTGAAACTGTACCAATTTATCCTTATTGGTAACAGAAGCTTTTTCATTCTCAGTTAATTCATTGTAAGAAGAAAGTACAGCTTTTACGTCTTCTTTTGTAGAAGTCTCTTCATTCAATGTATCAATCATTTCAATCATAGCATCTACTTTTTCATTCGAAGCAGTAATTTCGTCATTTACAGTATCAATCTGTGATTGCAAATCTTGTGTTTCTGTTTCTACCTTCTGTAATTCATTTTCATAAGATGCCGTCTTTTGTTTATCCATATAAACTCCAACTCCGCCTCCAATACAAATCATGAGTACAAGCATCATAACAATACAAATAGTTTTATGTGCCATAATAAAATTTTTCATAATTAAAATCCTTTCTGATGTATTCATAACTTTAATTATAACCAACATTTGTTATAGGCGCAAAATAGAAATGTATACATTATATAGCAGTATATTTGTAGTGTACAAATTTCAGTAATATAATCAACTGTATCATAATTATATATAGGAGATCCTCATAACCGAGAATGTGGTGCTTTCTAAAAGTTATCTTATAACTTATTTTTTTGTTTTCTTATACGATATACTTTATCTGATATTATATCTGTGATACAGCCAAAGTATAACCCAACCTGTATGATATATACAATAATGGTGAATACTAAGGCAAAATAAATATGACCGGTAAATTCATGTCCCTTTAAGATTTCTTCATAATGTGTAAAATAAGCGATAGTTTGGAATAAAACAGCGTTTGATAAACCAATTATAATTTTTAGAATAAAACTAATTACTGGAAAAAAATCATCCAATAGCATTGTGATAAAATATACAATAGGAGCGATACAACCAATACATACAATTAAAGTAATTATGGTAGCACCTGCAGAAGATAATTCTGTTCCAAATGCCCACATCCATACGCTTTTCCATGCTGGATTGATATGGGATAATAGCCATACATTCACATAATTTGTGACACTGATGACTGTTTGATATAAGGAAACAAAGGGGCTATTCGAAAAATATTCTGCTAGTTCCGCCTGATATAAAGCTTTTACTTCGGGATTCTGATAGGCTAGCAATAATCCACCATCTATTGTTTGATTATTACTACCAACAAAAATTAAATACCAGAGGAAATAACCAATTCCTATGTTTCCACCGATTTGAATGGCAGGTTTAAATCGAAGTTTACTCTCCCAATCGAACTCATTAAAGTCGATTCCAAGAAATAGAACACCTGCAATCAATACAATAGTTGCAAAAAACTTCATTACTAATCTAAAGAACATTTTAAATCTCTCCTTTTATCTTTTTATACAATAAATTTTCTTTTATTGTTTTTCAAAACCTCACTATTATTTGCTTCTTTCAATAGTTCTTTGTTGCGAATTCCAGAACGATACATATCAGCAATTAATATAATCCTCTGGTATTTTCTTGCCAAAAAGTAAGGAACAATTTGGAGTATATACATACAAATAATAAAGATAATATAAAAATGTCCTTTTACTTCATTTCCACAAGCTACATTGTCTGCGTGTAACGTAAGTACCATAATTTGTATATAGAGAGAAGTAAAAATACCCATTGCAATGCCAATTGTATTAAAGATTTTAAATTTATGTTGTTTATTAAAATGCTCAACAATACTATATACGCTGCCGGCAACTATAAAACCAAAAAGGAGAAAAGATAAAACATATGTAAGAGCTTCTGGTAATTCATTTCCAGATATCCAACCCCAAATATGATTCCATACTGGATTTACGAATACAAAATAATTATCCCAAAAAGCAAATCCTTTTAAATAAATATTCATCATAAAGTTTCCGAACATCTGATCCTGTAAGAAATAGAAATAAGAAGATGTTAATTCTGAATATCCACTTAATTTCATAATTCCATAATGCACAATTACAGATGCAAGCAATAAAATAATTGCTTGAAACATTGGTTTAAACCTGGTTGGGTTTGTATAATTAAATTCTCTTTTATCTGTAGTTGGTGAGATCCAACCAAAACATAAAAATAATGGTATTTCAATAAAAATAAATAGTAATATTCGGATCATTGTTTATTCCTCCATGTAGTCTCTATAAGTAGTAATGTCTTTTTCCATTTTCATTCTAACAAAGCATTTTTCATATTTCAAATTTCAGTCTCTATATTTAGTACCAAACAAAAGTTTTCCTCTATATCTAATGATATATCTTATATATCAGAAACCTATAGGGAAAAATCCTTTTTTTCAGTAAAAGGGCAATAAAAAAAGAAGCTACATATTAAAATGTAACTTCTTTTGAAATATAATTGATAAATAATA
>JAILJP010000040.1 GCA_024694625.1 Lachnospiraceae bacterium
TGTGCCAACCAGCCCGGGGTGCTTCTGTCCATGATGGAGACCAAGAAGGGTAGCTTCAAGCCCAAGGCCAAGTTCTATATTCATATGACTTCCGTTACCAGTTACAGCAATAGCTTCGAGCTTCTGTGCAAGGAACTGCGGAACTATCGCAATCACAAGTATCGGATGGTGATTGTGTCCGCATCCCGTACCCGTGCGGCCAGACTGGCGGATGATTTGATGGATGAAGGCCTCAATGCCTATTTTTCTGAGAATACAGATCAGCCGGTGTATCCGGGAGAGGTGTTGGTGACCGTCGGAAGTCTGCGCCGCGGATTCGATTACCCGGATGCAAGATTTGTATATATTAGCGAGAATGATATCTTCGGACAGAATCATCTGAAGAAGAAGCGGAAGAAAAAGAAAGCGGAAGACCACATCCGCTCTCTCCAGGAATTATCACCGGGAGATTATGTGGTTCATGAGAATTACGGCCTTGGTATCTATCAGGGTATGGAGAAGATGGAAGTCGACCATGTCGTGAAGGACTACATCAAGATTGCCTACGCCAAGAAGGCCAATCTCTATATTCTGGCGACCCAGATGGATATGATTTCTAAGTACGGCAATGTGGGAGACCGAAAGCCGAAGCTGTCTACCCTTGGAACCTTGGAATGGTCTAAGACCAAGAGCCGTGTAAAGACGGCAGTTACGGCAGTGGCTAAGGACTTGGTAGAACTATATGCCCTTCGCCAGCAGGACAATGGCTATGTCTACGGACCGGATACGGTCTGGCAGCAGGAGTTCGAGGAGAGCTTCCCATATGACGAGACCGATAGCCAGTTAGAAGCCATTGCAGATGTGAAGGCGGATATGATGAGCCGTAAGATTATGGACCGCCTAATCTGCGGTGATGTAGGATATGGCAAGACGGAGATTGCCATTCGTGCGGCATTCAAGGCGGTACAGGAAGGCAAGCAGGTAGTGTATCTGGTGCCTACCACCATTTTGGCCCAGCAGCACTATACCAACTTCGTGAATCGTATGAAGGAGTATCCGATTAATGTAGAGATGCTCTCCAGATTCCGCACCACGGCCCAGAACAAGGAGACGGTGAAGAAGCTGAAGAAGGGGGAAGTGGACATTGTGATTGGAACCCATCGGGTGCTGTCCAAAGATGTCACCTTCAAGGATTTGGGACTTCTTATCATCGATGAGGAGCAGCGCTTCGGCGTAACCCATAAGGAAAAGATTAAGCAGATGAAGAAAAACATCGACGTGCTTTCTTTGTCCGCAACCCCGATTCCCAGAACCCTTCACATGAGTCTGGTGGGAATTCGTGATATGTCGGTTTTGGATGAGGCCCCTTTGGAGCGTACCCCCATCCAGACCTTTGTCTTTGAACAAAATGATGAAATGGTGCGGGAAGCCATTGAGCGAGAACTGGCCCGAGGGGGACAGGTGTACTATGTCATCAACCGGGTGCGCACCATAGCAGATGTGGCGGCTCGGATTCAAAGCTTGGTTCCGGATTGCGAAGTGGCCTATGCCCACGGACAAATGCCGGAGACAAAGCTGGAAGAGATTATGAAAAGCTTTATGAATAAGGAAATCGATGTATTGGTGGCCACCACCATTATCGAAATTGGTTTGGATATTTCCAATGTAAATACCATTATTATTCATGATGCAGATCAGCTGGGACTGTCTCAGCTTTATCAGCTTCGTGGTCGCGTTGGCCGTTCCAATCGAAGAGCCTATGCCTTTTTGATGTACAAAAAAGATAAGGTGCTAAAAGAAGTGGCGGAAAAAAGACTGGCTGCTATTCGTGAGTTTACAGACTTAGGAAGCGGATTCAAAATCGCCATGCGGGATTTGGAAATCCGTGGCGCCGGAAATCTTTTGGGAGAAGCCCAGCACGGACACATGGATGCGGTAGGTTATGACCTCTATTGCAAGATGCTTTCTGACGCAGTAAATCTGGAAAAAGGTATTGAAACGGAAGGGGACTTTTCTACCTCCGTGGATTTGGATTTGGATGCCTTTATTCCGGAATCTTATATCCCGGATGAAGTGCAGAAGTTGGATATTTACAAACGAGTGGCCGGTGTTTGGACAGAAGAAGAAAAATCCGACATGATGGATGAACTTATTGACCGATTCGGAGAACCGCCGAAGTCGGTAAACAATCTTTTGGACATTGCACTTTTAAAGGCAGCAGCCCACAAGGCCTACATTACGGAAATCAAACAAAAGGGTGGCGTGGTGACCATCTCTCTTTTGCCGGATGGTAAAATCAACCCGGCGAAGATTCCGGAGATGATTGCAGAGTTTGCTCCTTATTTGGAATTTAGACCAAATAAAGAGGCTCCGGCATTTTTGATTCACTACACCAAAAATTCCAAATTCCCGAAAAAAGAGATGATTTCCTATCTTGTGAATTTTGTGTGTACAATGCGACAAAAACTTGTAGAAACATAGAAAAATGTCTATAATGAGAAACGATTATGTGATATTGGAGGTTATATCAAAATGAAGAATAATTTTGCTCGATTGGGAGCATGCGCAATTGCTGCAGCAGTACTTTTTACCGGATGCGGAGCAATCAATCCCGATGCAAAGTTGGTTGAAATTACAAATGATGGAACAACAGATTCCATTTCTTTAGGCTACGGAAACTTTGTGGCTCGTTATACACAGGCATTATATGATACCTATTACGGAACCTATCTTTCCGATGATATGTGGTCCGAGGATTTATATGGAAACGGTAACACCATGGAAGTGGATACCAAGCAGGAAGTTATGGACGGTATGGAAGAAGAATACCTTTGCAAACTTCATGCAGAAGATTACGGCGTGGTTTTAGGGGATGACGTAACAGAGGAAGTAGAGACTGCTGCTGAAGCATTTATGTCAGACAATGAAAAAGATGCTTTGGAAGAAATGGGTGCTACCCAGGAATATGTGGCAGAACTTTTGACCTACAGAACTTACGCTGCAAAAGTGAGAGAAAAGATTGAGGAAGAGGCAGAAGGAAAAATTGAAATCAGTGATGATGAAATCAATCAGAGTACCTTCTCTTATGTAAAATTGGAAACTTCTACCACTGATGATGAAGGAAACACTACTGAGTTATCTGCAGAAGAGATTTCTGCATTGGCTCAGACAGCATATTATATTTCAAAGTCTTCTGATTTTGATGCAGCAGTAGAGGCAGCAGGTCTTACCGCTTCTACCCAGAGCTTTACCACTGCAGAAGATCCCGCAGAAGATGAAAGTATGGCAGAAGACATCATTGCTACCGCTCAGGGATTAAGCGAAGGTGAAATCTCCAACGTAATTGAAGTGGAAGGCGACGGCTACTACGTTTTGCGTATGGACAAAACCTTTGATGAAGAAGCTACGGCAGAGAAAAAGACAGAAGTTCACGACGAAAAAGTAGATGAATACTATGAAAGTATTTTGGAAGAGTGGAAGGCTGCCATCACTTGGACGGTAGACGAAAAGCAGTGGGAAAAAGTAACCTATGATACTTTGTTTACTGCAGCTGAATCAGAAGAAACTACAGAAGATGCTTCAACCGAAACAGAAGAAGCTACAGAAGATACTTCAACTGAATCTGAAGAAAGTACAGAAACCGCTGAGGATACAACGGAGGAAGCTTCTACAGATAATCAATAGAAAGAACGATATGAAGTTTGTATTATCTTATGTAAAAGAGTATAAAAAAGAAACAATATTGGCACCGCTTTTCAAAATGCTTGAGGCAATTTTTGAACTGTTGGTGCCTCTTGTTGTTGCGGCAATTATCGACCGGGGAATCGCCAAAGGAGATGATCATTACCTGATACGTATGTGTCTGGTGCTGATTCTTCTTGCGGTGGTGGGCGTGATTTCTGCCATAACGGCTCAGTATTTTGCGGCAAAGGCTGCCATTTATTCTGCCGGTGCTATGAGAAAAGATCTCTATGAGCACATTGGTTCTTTTTCTCGGGAGACTTTGAATCATTTTGGAACTTCCCGACTGATTTCAGGACTAACCAATGACATTAATCAGGTGCAAAACGGAATCAATATGGTGCTGCGTCTTTTGTTGCGCTCCCCTTTTATTGTTTTTGGTTCCTTGTTTATGGCATTTTTGCTGGACGCAAAGGCGGCGTTGATTTTTGTGGCGGTAATTGGTGTGCTGCTTCTTATTATTGTTGGCATTATGAATACCACCCTACCCATGTATGAAAATATTCAATCGGCTTTGGAGCGCTTGGTGCTTCGCGTGGGAGAAAACATCTCCGGTGTGCGTGTGGTGCGGGCTTTTCGTCAGGAGGAAAATGAAAACAACGGTTTTGTAGAGGAAACCCAGTCTCTTTATGAAAGACAGATGGGGGCGGGGAAGATTTCTGCGCTATTAAATCCCCTTACCTTTGTGGCAGTGAATTTTGGTGTAATCGCTATTTTGTATTACTCCGGTTGGAACGTAAATGTAGGAAATGCCAATCAGGGTGAAGTAGTTGCGTTGACCAATTACATGTCTCAGATTTTGGTGGAGCTTATAAAACTCTCCAATTTGATTTTGCTTTTGACAAAGGCTTTGGCTTCTGTGAAGCGTGTGGAAGAAATTATGGATGCCGCACCGGATGAAAGATGTCACGAGATAGAAAACAGTGACCTTCAAAATGCTGTGCCCTACCTGCAGTTTGACCATGTTTCTTTTGCGTATCCCGACGGCCAGGAAGAGGCATTGGAGGACATTGATTTTTCCATGAAGAAGGGCGATTTTTTCACCATCATCGGTGGAACCGGCTCGGGAAAATCCACTTTGGTACAGCTTCTGTTACATGATTATGATGTGACTTCCGGAAAGATTTTTTTAAAGGGAAAAAATGTTGCGTCTTATGAAGATGGAGAACTTTCTTCCTTTATTGGAGTGGTTCCTCAGCATGCAAAACTCTTTTCCGGAACGGTAAAATCCAACCTTTCCATGTCTGCGCCTGAGGGTAGTGATGAAGATTTTTGGGATGCTTTGGCAACGGCGCAAGTGGCGGATGTGATTCGAGAAAAAGAAGGGCTTACAACTTATGTGTCCAGAGGAGGAAATAATTTCTCCGGCGGACAGAGACAGCGACTTACCATTGCCAGAGCCCTTGCGAAAAAACCGGAACTTTTGATTTTAGATGACAGCGCTTCTGCCCTTGATTTGGCAACGGAGCGACGTCTGCGGGATGCAATCCGACATTTGTCTTGGAAGCCTACGGTGATTTTTATTTCCCAAAGAGCCTCTTCCTGCTTTGATGCGGACTGCGTACTGGTATTGGAAAACGGTACCTTAAAGGGTCAGGGAACCCACGAGAAACTTTTGAAAACCTGCGACACCTATCAGGAGATTTACTATTGTCAGTATCCAAAGGAGGTGGACGCATGAAACGTGGATTAAAAGAAATCAGACCTTATGCCGGCTGGATTTTATTGAGTCTGGTCTTTGCACTGTTTTCCGTTTTTGCCACCTTGATGGTTCCAATCTATATCGGAAACGCCGTGGATACCATCCTTGGCAAGGGGTATACGGATTTTGTGGCCCTATATGCAATCTTAAGAAAAATGGCGGTGGTCATTCTTCTTGGCTCCGTGGGTCAGTTTTTTATGGCACGGTGCAACAACTATATTTGTTATTCCTTTACAAAGGACATTCGTCGACGGGCCTTTGAAAAAGTGCTTCGTCTTCCTTTGAAAAAAATCGACGGAGGCAGTCAGGGAGATTTCGTCAGTCGAATCGTAACAGATGCGGATGCGCTCTCTGACGGACTTTTGCTGGGAACCAATCAGTTCTTTACCGGTATTTTAACCATTGTGGGCACCATTTTATTTATGATGCGCATCAATGTAGTGATTGCCTTGGTGGTAGTAGCTTTGACGCCCCTTTCTTTTTTCTTTGCAAAGTTTGTGGCGCAAAAGACAAAAACCTATTTCAATGCCCAGGCAATTTCCAGGGCAGATTTGACGGAACATATTCGGGAGGGCGTTAGCCAGATGGACCTCCTTCGCTATTTTGACAGCATCGAAGAAAACAAAGAAGCCTTTTGTCGTCAAAATGATGTATTAAATGACAATGCTTTTCGGGCTACGTTTTATTCTTCCGTAACCAATCCCGGAACTCGATTTATCAATGCATTGATCTATGCGGGTGTGATTGTGGCAGGCTCCTTTGTGGCACTTCGTGGAGGTATTTCCATTGGTGCCCTGACTACATTTTTGGGATACGCCAGAGAGTATTCCAAACCCTTCAATGAAGTGACCGGCGTGGTAACCGAGATGCAAAATGCCTTTGTTTGCGGAAAGCGTTTGTTTGATTTAATCGATGCAACTCCCGTGGTGGATGACGGAGAAAATGAAATCGAAAATCCCGGACGAATCCAATTCAAGGATGTGGCTTTTTCCTATACAAAGGATGAGCCCTTGATGGAACATTTGAATCTGGATGTGTTACCAGGGCAGCGGGTGGCCATCGTTGGCCCTACCGGTGCAGGAAAAACCACCTTTATCAATTTGCTCATGCGATTCTATGAAACGGATTCCGGAGAAATTTTGGTGGATGGAGTAAATATTAAAGACGTGCCCCGTGCCCACCTTCGCGCAAACTTTGGAATGGTGCTTCAGGAAACCTGGCTGAAAGAAGATACGATTTTCAATAATTTGAAAATGGCAAATCCCAAGGCAAGTAAGGACGAAATCATAGCGGCGGCAAAAGCTGCCTATGCCCATGATTTTATAAAGAAAATGCCAAAGGGATATGATACTATGTTGCAGGGAGAAGGGGACAACCTTTCTCAGGGACAAAAACAGCTTTTGTGTATTGCGAGATTGATGTTGGCTCATCCCCCTATGTTGATTTTGGATGAAGCGACATCCTCCATCGATACCCGAACGGAAATGAAAATCCAATCTGCTTTTGCAAAGATTATGGAAGGTCGAACCACCTTTATCGTGGCCCATCGCCTCTCCACCATTTTAGACGCAGATTTGATTCTTTATATGGAAAAGGGAAAGGTGTTAGAGCAGGGCTCCCATGGAGAGCTCATGGCAAAGCATGGCCGCTACGCTGCGCTCTACAACTCCCAATTTTCTTAATTAAATCTGCAAGTTACTCTATCTATATTCTATAGAAAGAGTAACTTACAGATTAGAAATTATTATAATCCTTATCCCCGTCCATGGTGATTCCCGGGTCTCCGTAGTAGGTGCGGAACGTTCCGAATACACTGTGTATGTCTGTTGACCTGACGACTTTAGGAGTCAGGACTTTACAGACATTCACCGGGATGAGGTAAAGTGGAGTCACCTCACGGAGACCCGGAAATCACCGGGGCGGGGATGGGGTAGAATAATGGAGTCACCTCACAGAGACCCGGAAATCACCGGGGCGGGGGATGGGGTAGAATAGTGGAGTCACCTCACGGAGACCCGGAAATCACCGGGACGGGGGAATAATTATAGTAAGAAAAAGGAAAGGACACATAATGGCAGAAATTAAGGTTGAAAATCTCGCCCTGGGCTACGAAGGCGACGCCCTGGTAGAGAATCTGAATTTTGAAATCAACAGCGGAGAATACCTGTGCATCGTTGGTGAAAACGGCTCCGGAAAATCCACGTTGATGCGCACCCTCTTGGGTCTGCAAAAACCTATGGCAGGAAACATTGTATTTGGTGATGACCTGGATTCTACCCAGATCGGTTATTTGCCACAGCAAACGTTGGTGCAAAAAGATTTCCCTGCCTCCGTTTATGAAATTGTATTGTCAGGATTTCAGGGAAGCATGGGTCTTCGTCCCTTTTATTCCCATAAGGAAAAGAAGGAAGCCTCCGATGCTTTGGAACGTTTGGGAATTACCCAGTTGAAACATCGCTGCTATCGGGAACTTTCCGGTGGACAGCAGCAGAGAGTTCTTTTGGCAAGAGCCCTTTGCGCGACAAAGCGCATTTTGCTTTTGGATGAGCCGGTGAGCGGCTTGGATCCTTCCGCCCAGACAGAGATGTATCAGATTATTCGTCGTCTGAATTTGGAAGGGGTAACCATTATTATGATTTCCCATGATGTCCATGCATCCTTGCATTTTGCAAGTCATATCCTTCATATGGGAAGTCAGATTTTTTTCGGAACCACCGAGGAGTTTGAGGAAAGCCCCATTGGTTCCCATTATCTTTTGAAGGAAAAGAAGACCTTAGGTGGCGGCCATATCTGTGATTTGGACCGGGTAGCAAAGATTAAAGTAAAGGAGGGAAAATAAATGTTAGAAACATTACAGCTTTATTTTTCATATCCTTTTGTTCGATATGCCTTTGTTGTTGGAATTCTAATTGCCCTTTGCTCCGCTCTTTTAGGCGTGACTTTGGTGTTGAAGCGCTTCTCCTTTATTGGAGACGGACTTTCCCATGTGGCCTTTGGCGGAATCGCCATTGCTTCGGTGATGAACCTTTCCAACCAAATGATTTTGGTGCTGCCCATTACAGTGGTTGCGGCAATCATCCTTCTTCGTACAGGACAAAACACAAAGATTAAGGGAGATGCGGCAGTAGCCATGATCTCCGTTGGAGCCTTGGCCTTAGGTTATATGCTTATGAACGTCTTTTCCGTTTCCACAAATGTAAGCGGTGACGTTTGCTCTACCTTGTTTGGCTCCACATCTATTTTGACCATTAAAGGTTTTGAGGTTTGGCTTTGCGTGGCTTTGTCTGCCGTGGTTTTGGTGGTGTTTATTCTCTTTTACAATAAACTCTTTTCCGTAACCTTTGACGAAAGTTTTGCAAAGGCAGTGGGAACCAAAACAGATCACTACAATCTTTTGATTGCTGTTTTAATTGCGGTGGTGATTGTTCTGGCCATGAATCTGGTGGGCTCGCTGTTGATTTCCGCCTTAGTCATTTTCCCGGCCCTTTCCGCTATGCGATTGTTTAAAAGCTTTTTCTCTGTAACGGTATGTGCTGCCATCTTTTCTGTGGTGTGTGCAGCAGCGGGATTGATTATCTCCATTTTGGCAGGAACACCGGTGGGAGCTACCATCGTTACCGTAGATATGGTCGGTTTCGCTATATTTTCTGTCATCGGAAAAATCCGTTGATTTATACAAAAGTGA
The DNA here is from genome assembly GCA_024694625.1 of Lachnospiraceae bacterium. Lineage (GTDB taxonomy): Bacteria > Bacillota > Clostridia > Lachnospirales > Lachnospiraceae > JAILEN01. The sequence goes on from JAILJP010000040.1 coordinate 9,108, forward strand.
CAAAAACTTGAAATCCTTTTCAAAATGAAAAGGTTACCAAAGAGAATACAAAAATATAAAATAACCGTTTTTCGTGGGTTGAATTAATGAAATCGATTACAAAAACCATTGTATTTTTTTCAATACAATGCATACAATCGAACCCGCGGGAAACGGTTATTTTTCACATAAAATTCACATTTTCGAAAATTTGCGAAAATCCATCTTCCGTCAAAATCACTTAAAATTCGTTGAAGAAACCCTTGCGAGGTGGTAAAATTGCCTTTGTAAGAGAGAGACAGTGCAGGGCATTTGTGCAACCTGCACAAAAAATTAACAAGGGGGTTCTTTTTATGAAGAAACAAATTGCAGTTGTATTAGCATTAACAACAGCAGCAACAATGCTCCTTGCCGGATGCGGCGGAAGCAAAGATTCAAGCTCATCATCAAGCTCATCTAGTTCATCTAGCTCAGAAGCTATCCAGTTGTTAAACGGAAAGCCTGAAATCGATGCTCAGATGCAGGAACTTGCAAAGGCTTATGAAGAGGAAACAGGAAAGGCAGTTGAAGTTCTTACCATCGGTGGTAACGAAACAGCTTCTTCCAAATTAAAAGAGTTATATCAGGCTGGTGAAATGCCCGATATCTTCGTTTTGGAAGCTAACCAGTTCGAAAACTGGTCAGGAAAGTTAGTAGACATGTCTGATCAGCAGTGGACTGAGGATACAGACGTTGAATACGTTAACGAAGAAGGAACACTTGGTTTCCCTTACATGGTAGAAGCTTGTGGTCTTGCTTATAACGCTGACATTTTAGAGAAGGCAGGTGTTGATCCTACAACACTTACCAGTCCTGAGGCATACAAGGAAGCATTTGCAGTATTGGATTCTAAAAAGGACGAATTGGGACTTAAGGCAGTAGTTGGTTACAACGTAAACGCTACAGATGTAGGCTGGTCTTCAGGTACTCACGTATTTGGTCAGTACTTGGATGCAGGACTTGCTACAGACGATACCACATACATCGATTTGTTAAACGATGGTGGACAGCTTGACAGTGATCGTTTTACTGCATTTGGTGAATTCATTGGTTTATTAAACCAGTATACAGATTCTGATTTGATCACAGGTTCTTATGATGATCAGGTTCTTGGATTCGCTTCTGGTAAGTACGCATTCGTTACTCAGGGATCTTGGATTGGTGCTACTTTAACAGGTGATGACAAAGACGCTTATGAAGCAGCAGGAAGCTTCGAAGTTGGATTTGCACCTTACGCATTCGAAGATGGTATCAACACTATCTTAAACGAGCCCACATCTTTCTGGGGATGCTACAAAGACGGAAACGTTGAAGATGCTGAAGCATTCTTACAGTGGTGTTCAGAAGATACAGCTCAGAAGATGTTCGTAGAGAACATGGGATTCGTATCACCTTATACAGATTGTGCTTACACATCTGATGATCCGTTTGCAAAACCTGTTACTGAATGGTTGGCAGAAGGAAAGCACTCTACCTATCATACTTTCTTAAAGAAAGATGGTTTGCAGGATGCTACATCTGTTATCTTCCAGAACTACGCTAAGGGTCAGTACAGCTCAGCTGCTGAATTTACCGAAGCTATGCAGGAAACAATTACTTCTTACTATGCAAACAACTAGTTTTTAATTCAAACACCTATAGGTGGCGGTACTTGTTATCGCCACCTTTTTTGTTAAAAGGGGTGAAATCCATTTCAAAGCTAAGTCTTTTAGGGGAAAAATAAGCGTATTGTTAGGGGAAAATTAGGAGGATTATATGTCAGGGAACAGTTCAAAAAAAATCCTAGCTCCCATATTGTTGGTAGTTGGCGTGGTCAGCTTTATCGCCGCTTTGGTTATTGATTTTATGGAGTTGGGCTACGAATTCAGAGGAAGTCTTTTAATCATTGGTATCTTAGGTATCCTTTTGGGATTATTCACACTTCCTACAGAAAAATATCATAGAAACATCGTAAACTTTGTATTTTTATTTCCGTTATTGTTCACCTTCGGTGTAACAGTAATCATTCCATTGATTTTGGGTATCGGATATTCCTTTACCGATTGGGATGGAATTATGGTTGGAAACTTTGTTGGGTTTGACAATTATGTAAAAGCATTCCAGCAGCCCAGCTTTTTATATTCTATTTTGCTTACCGCTTTGTTCGTGGTAATCAACATGATCTTAGTAAATTTGGTTGCGTTCTTACTTGCCCTTCTTTGTTCATCAAAGATGAAAGGAGTAGGATTCTTCAGAGCAACCTACTTCTTACCGAACTTAATCGGTGGTATCGTTTTAGGTTATATTTGGCAGTTCGCTTTTTCAAAAGCGTTGCTTGGATTAACCGAGAAACTTTTCGACTTAAACTATTCTATTTTGTCAGAAACAAAATTTGCATTCTGGTGTATCATCATCGTTTACATTTGGCAGTATGCAGGTTACATTATGTTGATTTACATCACAGGATTGAATACAGTTCCTCGTGAAGTTTTAGAAGCATCCGCAATCGACGGAGCAAATGCCTGGTCTACACTTTTCCAGATCAAGATTCCCATGATTGCATCTACCATAACGATTTGTACATTCCTAACATTAACAAATGCCTTCAAGATGTTTGATGTAAACCTTTCCTTAACAGGTGGAAACGGTTCTGTTCAAAACTTCATGGGCGGAAGTCTTACCAATGGTACAGAAATGTTAGCTTTAAATATTTACAGTACAGCAATCAACAAAAACAACTACGCTTTAGGACAGGCGAAGGCTGTATTGTTCTTTATCATCTTGGCAGTGGTATCCATTGTTCAGGTGCGCGTATCCAATAAGAAGGAGGTGGAAATGTAATGAACAGAGAAGAAAAGAAATCTGTTAAAGTATTAAAGTTTATCGTTGCTCTTTTGATTGCGATTTACGTATTACTTCCTTTTTACTTATTGATTATCAATGCTTGTAAAGCACCTATGGCCATTACAGAATCGCCGGTATCCGCTGCAGGGGCCAGTCTTTCACAGTTGATCCAAAACTTAAAAGACGTGATCAACAACGTTCACTTTGAGTTCTGGTACGCCTTCGGTTCATCTGTAGTGATTACCGTAGTATCTTTGGTGCTTTTGGCACTTTTCGGATCCATGGCTGCATGGGTAATCTGCCGAAACAAAACAAAATGGTCTACAGCAATTTACTTTATTTTCATTGCGTCCATGATCATTCCTTTCCAGGCAGTTATGTTGGCTTTAATTTCTACCTTCCGTGATGCAGGAAACTTTATTGGTATTCCCATGCTTCGTTCCATCCCCGGAACCATCTTTGCTTACTGCGGATTTGGTGGAGCTATGACCGTATTTATTTTGGTTGGTTTTATCAAGGGTATTCCTTACGAGTTGGAAGAGGCTGCATCCATCGACGGATGTTCTCCGGAAGCAGTATTTTTCAGAATTATCTTCCCCCTCTTGAAACCCGTTATCGTTACTGTTACAATCCTTAACGGTATGTGGATTTGGAACGATTATTTGCTTCCTTCTTTGCTTCTTGGTTCTTCCAGCGAAGTAAAAACTTTGCCGGTAGCAATTCAGTCCTTCGTGGGCTCCTTCGTTGTACAGTGGAACTTGATTTTGGCGGCTGCCCTTTTGACGGTAACCCCTATGGTGATCATCTTCCTTTTTGCACAGAAGCAGATTATTGCCGGTATGGTAGACGGAGCAATAAAATAATTTGCGGAGATATGTATGCGCTTATTTGATATAAACGGACCTTTTATGGAGGCCCTTCGAAAACTCTCGGATATCATTATCTACAATTTGCTGTTTGTGATATTTTCCCTACCGATTGTTACTGCCGGAGCGTCCTTTGCGGCACTTTGTGATGGTATGCAGCAGTTGGCGGAAAAGGAGCTCATAGAAAATGGGGTTATCAAAACCTTCTTTTCGTCCTTTAAAAAGTATTTCAAAGAAGGAACAAAACTTTGGGGTTGTATTCTTCTGATCGTATTGGTAATGTTTGCCGCCATTCGTTCAGGAGATTACATGCCTCAGGAACTTGCGGATTTTTACATGCTTACTGCAAATGTGATTTCCATCATTTGTTCCTTTGGATTTCAGTTCGCTTATCCTCTTTTGGTAAAGAAAGGGGAGTCTTGGCGGACAACGATAAAGACCTCATTTTTGATGGGGCTCGTACAGTTCCCGTGGACCTTTTGTTCCCTGGGTGTTACGGCGGGCTTTTGTTACATCACATTATTTATGAGAGAAAACGCATTTTATTACGGCATCTTTTATTGGATTGCCGCAGGATTTGGCGTTTTGGTTTATATCAATAGCTTTTTCTTTTTGAAAGCTTATAAAAAGGTTTATAAAGAATAAAAAATGACGATAAAAGAAGTTGCCGAATTGGCAGGTGTTTCGCCGGCAGCGGTGAGCCGTTATTTAAATGGTGGTTCCTTAAGTGCGGCGAAAAAAGAAATTATAAAAAAGACCATTGAAGAAACAGGCTATCGCCCTTCTGTGGCTGCTCAGGTCATGCGAACCGGTCGGGTAAACCAGATTGGTGTTTTGGTTCCAAAGGTAAATTCCGATTCTGTTTCCCAGGTGTTGGCAGGTATTACCCGAGAACTCCAAAATCGCGGATATATGGCGGTTTTGGGAAGTTACGAGGGTGATGACGAAAAGGAAATCAGCTTCCTTCGTGCCATGGAAACCAACCAGGCTGCGGGAGCAATCGTGATGGCGATGGATATGACTCCGGAAAAGAAAAAGGTCTACGAGTCTCTTTCTATGCCGGTGGTGGTTACAGGTCAAAATTTCAAAGGATTTTCCTGCATTTACCATGACGATTACAATGCAATGAAACGCTTGATGCATCTGATGCTAAAATCCGGAAGAAAACATATCACCTATATCGGGGCGGTGGAAAAGGATTTGCAGGCGGGAGTGGCCCGTCGCCGTGGAGCAGAGGATGCTTACGTAGAGGGCGGATTTAAGAAAAAGGATTTGCCCATGGAAATCGTGGACTTTACCGCAGAAGAAGGCTATGAAGCTACCAAGCGTATTTTGGAGAAATATCCCGATACCGATGGGGTGTTATGTGCCTCCGATATTATTGCGGTAGGTGCCCTTCAGGCGATTCGTGAATCCGGGAAAACTGCCGGTGTGGATATCGGCATTGCGGGAGTGGATGATATGTGGATGGATCGTTTCCACGATACACCTCTTACTTCCGTTCATCTGTACTTTAAGGAGTGCGGTCGTCGTGCGGCAAAACTTTTAATGGAAGAAATCGACGGTTCAAAGAGAATGAAAGAGCAGGTTTGCCTGGACTTTTCCATTGTGGAACGAGGCTCTTTGTAATTCGTTGGTATATTTAGAAAAACTGTGGTAAAATAACTCTGATTTATGCCTAGTCGTAAGTCAGAGTTTTTAATTATTAAGGAGAAACACTATGTGCGGTATCGTAGGATTCGTAGGAAAAAAACAGGCAGCTCCCGTTCTTTTGGACGGATTGTCAAAGTTGGAATATAGAGGATATGATTCGGCAGGATTAGCTGTTCGAAACGGAGAGGATGAGCCCGTTATTGTAAAGGCAAAAGGCCGTTTGAAAGACTTGGCTGAAAAAACCGACGAAGGAAAAGCAGTCTTCGGTGGCTGTGGTATCGGTCATACCCGTTGGGCAACTCACGGTGAACCCTCCGAAAACAATGCCCATCCTCATTGCTCCGATGATATGAATGTGGTTGGTGTTCACAACGGTATCATCGAAAACTACCAGGAATTAAAAGAGAAGTTGCAGCATCATGACTACACCTTCTATTCCCAAACTGATACAGAAGTAGCTATTAAGTTGATTGACTACTATTACAAGAAATATCAGGTGGGACCTATTGATGCTATCGCAAAGACCATGGTTCGTGTTCGTGGTTCTTATGCTATTGCAGTTATGTTTAAAGATTATCCCGGACAGATTTACGTTGCCAGAAAAGACAGCCCTATGGTAATCGGTATCAAAGACGGCCAGACCTATATGGCTTCTGATGTTCCGGCGATTTTAAAATACACCAATCAGATTTACTACATTGGAAATCTTGAGATGGCTCGCTTGGATGAAGGAAAGGTTACCTTCTTCAACTTGGATGGTGATGAAGTAGAAAAAGAATTGGTGACCATCGATTGGGATGCAGAAGCTGCAGAAAAAGGCGGCTATGAGCATTTCATGATGAAAGAAATCCATGAGCAGCCCAAGGTGTTGGAAGATACCATCAATTCCGTTGTGAAAAAGAGCGGAAAATCCTTGGAAGTGGATTTGACAGAAATCGGTATTACCGAAGAAGAGTTAAAAAATGTTTCCGATATTGTAATCGCAGCTTGCGGTTCTGCTTATCACACCGGTATGGTAGATCAGTATGTAATTGAGGATTTGGCAAAGGTTCCCGTTCGTGTGGAACTGGCTTCCGAATTCCGTTATCGTAAACCATTGTTAAATCCCAATACTTTGGTAATTGTAGTATCTCAGTCCGGTGAAACTGCAGATACCCTGGCAGCCCTTCGTGAAGCGAAGTCCCGTGGCAACAAAGTATTGGCCATCGTAAACGTAGTGGGAAGTTCCATTGCCCGAGAAGCGGATTACGTATTCCAGACTTTAGCCGGACCGGAGATTTCCGTGGCAACCACCAAGGCTTACTCTTGCCAGTTGGTGGCAGGCTATATTTTGGCCATTGCTTTGGCAAAGGCAAAAGGTCAGTTGGATGAAAAGAAAGAGAATGAACTTTTAACAGAGATGCGTTCTCTTCCTGCAAAGATTGAAAAGATTTTGGATGAAAAGGAACGCCTTCAGTGGTTTGCTTCCAAGTTCTCCAATGTACATGATGTATTTTATATCGGTCGTGGTATTGATTATGCCATCTGCTTGGAAGGAAGCTTAAAGTTAAAAGAGATTTCCTACATCCATTCAGAAGCCTATGCTGCCGGTGAATTAAAACATGGTACCATTTCTTTGATTGAAGATGGTACTTTGGTCATCGGTGTGCTGACACAGTCCGGATTGTTTGAAAAGACCGTTTCCAATATGGTAGAAGTAAAGAGCCGAGGCGCTTATCTTTGCGGAGTCACTTCCTATGGAAACTACAGTCTGGAAGATACAGCAGACTTTTCCATTTATGTGCCTAAGACGGATGAACATTTTGCAGCAAGTCTTGCAGTGATTCCGTTGCAGTTAATCGGATATTACATTTCCGTATCCAGAGGTTTGGATGTGGATAAGCCCAGAAACTTGGCAAAATCCGTTACGGTTGAGTAAAACAATACTCCGTGTAGATGATCTTTAAGATTTTTATAGATGTGATTAGAATCTTTCTATTGACAGATGAAAGAAAAAAATTATAATGGGAGTAAATAATTCATACTTAAAAGGTATGAATAGTAGGAAAACCTAAAATAGTGACAGGAATCTATGGAAAGTTGACAGAAAGACAGGACTGTTACACAGGTTTTAAATAATAAGGCTAGGAGGAAATATGTTATGAAATTAAAATTTGGTATTAAGGAAGTAGTAGCAGCAGGTATCGGAACCGCGCTTTTTGTTGCATTGACAGAGGTGCAGATTCCTTTGGGATTTATTCCTAACACAGCATTACAGCCCAGAGCAGCACTTTTGGCTTTCCTGGCAGCAGTATTCGGACCTATCGTAGGTGGTATTGTTGGCCTTTTGGGACATGCACTTGGTGATGCCTTCTTCTATGGAAGCATCTGGTGGAGCTGGGTATTCCCTGAGGCAGTGTTTGGTATTGTTGTTGGTTTGTTTGCCAACAAGTTTGCTGTAAAGGAAGGCGAGTTCTCCGGAAAGAACATCGTTTTGTTTAACGTAGTTCAGGTAATTGCAAACGCTGTTGCATGGATTGTAGTTGCACCTGTTTTGGATATTGTGATTTATGCAGAACCTGCAAACAAGGTATTCCTTCAGGGTGTATGGGCATTCGTTGGAAACATTATTATTGCCGGTATCTTGGGCTCACTTTTGGGCTATGCTTATACAAAGATTAGCGGTAAGTCTTCCAGCCTTGCAAAGGAAGATTAATCATAATCAGCATTTGATTTGTAGGGGGAGTACAATAACAAATTAAGGAATTTTTATTTTAATGGAACCAATTATTGAGTTTAAGAATTTTACATTTAAGTATCGTACTCAGGTGGAACCTACCCTTTTTGACATCAATCTAAAAATATTCCCGGGGGAGAAAGTTCTCATTGTAGGACCTTCCGGCTCCGGTAAATCGACACTGGCTCATTGTATCAATGGGCTGGTGCCTTTTTCGTACAGCGGAGATATTTCCGGGGAATACTATGTGGGCGGAAAAGATCCAAGAAAATTGGACATTTTCGCCCTTTCTCAAATGGTAGGAACGGTGTTGCAGGATACGGACGGGCAGTTCATCGGTTTGACGGTGGCGGAGGATATTGCCTTTGCATTGGAAAATGATGCCGTGCCTCGAGAGGAACTTTTGAAAAAGGTAGATGATGTGGCAAAGACGGTGTTTGTAGATGAGTTTTTGGACCACGCACCCTACGCTCTTTCCGGTGGACAAAAGCAGAGAGTTTCCATGGCCGGCGTTTTGGTGGACGATGTGGACATTTTGCTTTTCGACGAGCCTTTGGCCAATTTGGACCCTGCTACAGGAAAAAAGGCCATTGCGTTGATTGACGAGATTCAAAAGAATCAGGGAAAGACCATTGTCATCATTGAACACCGTTTGGAAGATGCCCTTTATAAAGATGTGGATCGTATCATTGTAGTGGGCGAAGGCCGTATTGTTGCGGACATGACTCCCGACGAACTTTTGTCCAAGGATATTTTGCAGCAGCAGGGGATTCGTGAACCCTTGTATGTGACGGCGTTAAAACATGCAGGCTGTGAGATTTTGCCGGAAAAAAAGCCGGGGCATTTGGAAACCATGGATCTTTCTTCCTATAAAGAAAAGGTAAAAACATGGTTTGAAAGTGTTTCACTTCCGGAGGCGGCTTTAGCAGAAGAGGCTGTTCTTTCCGTGAAAAATCTAAACTTTTCCTATCTAAAGGATCGACCGGTATTAAAGGATATCAATTTTGAAATCAAGCGTGGCGAGATGAGTGCCATCGTTGGAAAAAATGGAGCGGGAAAATCCACCTTATCCAATTTGATTTGTGGATTTTTGCAGCCAAACTCCGGTGAGATTTTGTTGAACGGAAAAGACATCTCTCCTTTGTCTATAAAGGAAAGGGGAGAAAAAATCGGATTGGTGATGCAAAATCCCAACCAGATGATTTCCAAACCTATGATCTTTGATGAGGTGGCTTTGGGCCTTTCGGTTCGAGGCGTTCCGGAGGAAGAAATCAAAGAGCGGGTAAATGAAACCTTAAAGATTTGCGGATTGTATCCCTATCGAAAATGGCCGGTGAATGCCTTGAGCTTTGGACAGAAAAAGCGTGTGACCATCGCTTCTATTTTGGTAATGAATCCGGAGATTTTGATTTTGGATGAACCTACGGCGGGACAGGATTATCGTCATTACACCGAGATTATGGAATTCTTAAAGTACTTAAATGAGGAAAAGGGTATTACCATTTTGATGATTACCCACGACATGCATTTGATGTTGGAATATACCAACCGCGCCATCGTAATCGCAGATGGTGAGTTGATTTGTGATAATTCGCCGGCCTACGTGCTGTCCAATGAGGAGATTTCTGACCGTGCTTATTTGAAAAAAACCTCCCTTTTCGATTTGGCAAAATGTTGTGAGATTTCGGAACCTCAGGCGTTTGTAGAGCGGTTTATTTATTATGACAGGGAGGTGCGCCATGGCTAGAGTGTTGACTTATGAAGAAAAAGATACGGCAATCCATCGCCTCTGTGGAGTGACGAAGCTCATCGCTTTTTTGGCCTGGTCTGTTACCAGTATGATGACTTACGATACCAGGATTTTGGCAGTGATGTTTGTCTTGAGTTTGGTGTTGTATCGATTGAGTAAGACCAAGTGGTCTCAGGTAGGACCGATTTTTAAATTTATTTTGTTTTTCTTGTGCATCAATCTCATTGCCATTTTCTTTTTTTCTCCCGGACAGGGAACAAAGATTTATGGTACGGACACACCGCTGTTTCATGTGGTGGGCCCTTATGTGATGAATGCAGAGCAGTTGTTTTACGAGTTCAATGTGCTTTTGAAATATATGACGGTGGTGCCTGCGATTTTTATGTTTATCGTCACCACCAATCCCAGTGAATTTGCGGCATCCTTAAACCGCGTGGGAATCAGTTATAAAATCGGGTATTCCATTGCAATCGCCCTTCGATATATTCCGGATGTGCAGGACGATTTTAATCAGATTAAAAATGCCCAGGCAGCTAGAGGAATCGAGATGTCAAAAAAGGCGACCTTTGGTTCCAGAATCAAAAACACTGCAGCAATTATGTTCCCACTGGTATTTTCCGGTATGGACCGCATTGATGTGGTATCCAACGCCATGGAACTTCGCGGCTTTGGAAAAAAGAAAAAACGTACCTGGTATATGGGGAAAAAACTGGAAAAGGCAGACTACGCTGTAATCGCCGTCAGTTTGCTGTTTATGGTGATTGCCCTTGGAATTACCTATGCAGATGGAAACCGTTTTTATAATCCGTTTGTATAGACGTATGTGAACGTTGAATTTAGAAAAACTACTGGTGTTCTTTTAAAATTGGTAGTAGGATAAAATGTGTGTGAATTTTTGTGATTAAATATTTTAATATATGCGAGGCGAGGGAAAAGTATGAAACGTTTATTTGCAGCAATGCTTGCAACGGGTTTGATTCTTACAGAATTATGCAACCCTCTTACGACTTACGCTACGGAAGTTGTAAGTGAAACAGAAGTGACCGAAAGTGTCACAGAAGATGAGGCAGGGGATGTGGTGGAAGAAACCACAGAAGATGTCGCAGAAACAGATGTTGAGGAGACTGAAGCAGAAAGTGCTTCTGCAGAAGCTTCCACTGAGGAGACGACTTCTGAAGCAACAGCTGACGAGGCAAGCTCTGAAGTAGTAGTTGACGAGACAAGCTCTGAAGTAGTAGTTGACGAGACAGTGACTTCTGAATCGGCATCTGAGGAAGTTGTATCCGATGAGGCTGTTACAGAGGAAACTGTAGAGGAAGAGGAAGCAGTAGATACAGAAGCTGCCGAAGAAATCGTCTATGAAGAAGACAAGACCAGTCTTTTATATGTTGTAGTTTTGAATCCTGAATTGGGACAAAACGAAGAACAGAAAATCCTCTTGGGATTGGATACAGGTATTACCTATGAAAATCCTGTTTTAAAATTGGAAAACAAAAACAGTGAAACTTATAGCGAACTGACAGAGTGCTCTCAGGAAGAGGAAGGTTTGACCTTCAGTGGCTCTTTTGATGATGACGGACAGTATAGCTTAGTTTCATTTACCTATGAAACTACAGTGGATGGGGAGAAGACCTATCATGTAATCAACTTCAAAGACCTTGGGGTTGAAGCAGGATTTGGTGTAGAAGTTACTTCTGAATTCGAATCTGATGCAGTTATCGAAGACAAAGACTCTGAATCTATTTCTGCAGAAGATGCAGAATTTGTAGTTACAGATATGAACGGAGATGCCTCTTCTGTAAGTGATGTAGAAGAAGCTTTGGAAAGCGCGGATGAAAGCGTATCCGGAATCTCCACTTCAAAAGCAAATATTTCCGAGACCATTAACAAGTTAACAGGAACCATTACTGCAAATGCAGCTTCTAACGTGGTAGTTGTATTGGATCCCGGTCACGGTGGAACTGACTCCGGTGCTTGTGCAAATGGACTTCAGGAAAAGAATTTGACCTTAAAAATCGCTCAGTACTGCAAAAAGGAATTAGAGCGTTATGCCGGTGTTACGGTGTATATGACAAGAACCAATGACACCTATATTTCTTTGGCAAACCGTGTAGCTTATGCAAAGAGTAAAAAAGCGAATTATTTTGTATCCATTCATATTAACTCCGGCGCGGCAACTGCAACCGGTGCAGAAGTTTATTATCCAAACGGAAACTACAATGCAACTAATGCTGCAAACGGTAAAAAACTTGCTCAGAGCATTCAAAATCAGTTGGTAGCTTTGGGACTTACAAACCGTGGAATCAAAATTAGAAATACGGAAAATGGTTCCCGTTATCCTGACGGATCTGTTCGTGATTACTATGGAGTAATCGCTGGTTCTATGGAAGCAGGTTTCCCTGGAATTATTGTAGAACATGCATTTATCACATCTTCTGATGCTGCCAATTACTTGAATTCAAATTCTAAGTTGAAAAAGCTTGGTGTTGCAGATGCCACAGGTATTGCAAAAGCTTTGGGCTTAAAGCTAAAGGCTGACTTTGATGAAATTACAATTTCCAGCATCAAGGCAAAAGGTTTCAACCGTGTAAAACTGGAATGGAACGAAGTGGATGATGCTGACGGATATTACATCTATCGTCGTGTAGAAGGTGGAGAATACGAATACGTCGGAAAGACAGAAAACACTTCCTACACCGATAAAACTGCAAAGACGAGCACTACTTATTATTATGGCGTCGCAGCCTACAATTCTTCTGGCCAGGGTTCTACCCAGGGAGATGCAAAAGTTACCACCGGAAACGGAAAGGTGAAAAACGTAGAAGTAAAGAACGCGAAGTTTAATGGAAACACCGTGTCTTGGGACGACTTGGAGGGTGCTGCCGGATACATGGTATATCGTCGTTTGGGAAGTTCCGGAAGCTTTACAAACTTGACTCCCAACGGAGTAACTGATGATGAATATACAGATAACACCGCAGTTTGCGGAAAGACCTATCAGTATCGCGTTCGTGCTTATGTAATCGTTAATGGAAAGAAGATTTACGGTAAGTATTCTTCAAAAGAATCTATAAAGACAAACAAAAGAACCATTACCTTTACTACTGCAGATACAAATGGATTGCATCAGATTACCATTAATTGGAAAAAGATTTCCGGTGCCTCAGGATATCGTATCCAGAGAAAAGCTCCCGGTGAGAAAAAATGGACCACTGTTTTAAATAAGACCAAATCTCTTAGCTATACCGATACAGAGGTGTTGCCGGGTAAAACCTATCAGTACCGTGTTCGCGCATATCGCTATGTAAATGGAGATAAATACTGGGGAACTCAAAAGAGCACCAAGGTAACTGCCGGAAAGGGAAAGACAAAAGTTACTTCTGTTTATCAGGCAGAGTTTAATTCTATTACCATTAAATGGAAAAAAATCAGCGGTGCAAAAACTTACACCATTCAAAGAAGAGAAAAGGGACTGATTAGTTCCGGTTCGTGGGAAACCATTGCGAAAAAAGTAAAGGGGAAAACCTATACCGACACCACAGCTTCTTGTGGAAAAACCTATCAGTATCGTGTGAGAGCTGTGGGTAAGTACAACGGAAAAAACTTTAACTGCAGTTATTCTTCTGCATCTTCAAAAGTTACTGCCTCTGAAGGTGTGGTAACAGCAAAAAAGGTAACCGTAGATGCCTCTGGATTAAAAGTAACCTGGAACGCTCTTGACGGGGTGACAGGATATGAGGTTTATCGTAAAGCAGAAGGCGAAAGCAAGTTTACAAAAGTTGGAAGCACAACAAAGACAAAGTATGTGGATAAAACGGTAGCTTCCAGCGTGACCTATACCTATCGCTTGAAAGCTTATCGCAAATTAAATGGAAAGACTTATAAGTCATCTGCTTATTCTAATCAGATTACACAGTTGATGGCCTATACCATATTGGGAGAATCCAATGTGACTACTGAGCAGATGGTAGCTTACTTTAATAAGTCAAAGAAGTCCTATCCTGCCAGCGTATATAAAAATTACGGAGCAGAAACCATTGAAGACTTCTGCGATATTGTTTATGACGTATGTGAAGATTACGGTGTACGAGCAGAAGTAGTGTTTGCTCAGATTTGTAAGGAAACCGGATATTTGCAGTTCGGTGGGGATGTACAGCCGAATCAGTGTAACTTCGCAGGAATCGGAGCAACCGGCGGCGGAAACCCCGGAAACTCCTTTAAAAGTGTAGAAGAAGGTGTAACCGCTCAGGTACAGCACTTGAAACTTTATGCATCTTCTGACACTTCTTGGTCATCATCTGTAAAGATTGTAGATCCTAGATTCTACACTTCAGTTGCTGGAAAGGCTCCTTATGTAGAATGGCTTGGAATTTCCACCAACCCTTACGGAAGTGGCTGGGCGACAGCAGCAGACTACAGTGAATCATTGTTAAAATATATTTGGGCACTTCGCAATACGGAGGCTTAATTATTTGATTGCTATCAGGCGGGACACTAGTCCCGCCTTTTTTATATGTGCTTACGGGACAGTCTTTTTTGCATGCCTATAAAATATATGATAAAATAAAACGATTTTATGGAGTGAATTACTATGGACAAAATTAATTTAAAAATAAAAAGATCAATTATGTTTTGGTCCAAGCTGGCCATCCTGATGATTCAGGTGGGGATGTATGCCTGGCTTTGGTACAATCATTATAAAGATATCATGCCCCGTCAGTACTGGCACAAAGGAAACTGGGCCATTGTAGGTCTATATTTTGTGCTTTTGTATTTCTTCTCCAAGGAATTTGGAGCCTTGAAAGTGGGCTATTTAAAGACATGGGATGTTATGTATTCCCAGATCTTTTCCATTATCTGCGTAAATGGTATCACCTATTTGCAGTTAGCTTTGATCAACGGTGACTGGGCGCTGTTTGAACACTTTGGTCCTATTTTTTGCTTAAGCGTTGTGGATCTTTTCGTAGTGTTTGTTTGGGCGTTTTTAATGCGATATGTGTATGCCGTATTGTACCCGCCTCATGAAATGCTTTTGATTTATCAGGATATTGATCCCAAGCATTTAGAGGAAAAGCTAAACAAGCGTCCTGATAAATACTTAATAAAAGATAAGATTCAGATTCACGATAACTTGGATGATGTGCTTTCGAAGTTGGACGGACAGGAGTCTGTAATCATTGCGGACGTTCCTTCTCATGAACGAAATGCCATTATTAAGTACTGCTATGAGCGAGGTATTCGCTGCTACGGAATCCCGAAGATTTCTGATATTATGATTCGTTATTCCGATGATATTGATTTGTTTGATACACAGCTTTTGCTGTTTCGAAATGGTGGATTGACCTATCGTCAGGCCATTGTAAAAAGAGGAGTGGATATTCTGATTTCACTGCTTGCTACAGTGCTTTTATCTCCTTTGTTTTTGGTGATTGCCATTGCCATTAAGTCCTATGATGGCGGTCCCGTCTTCTACAAACAAAAGCGTCTTACCAAAGATGGAGTGGAATTTGATATTTTGAAATTCCGAAGCATGATTGTGGAATCCGAGAAAAACGGAGCAAGACTGGCAAAGGCAGATGACGATCGTATCACTCCCGTGGGAAAAGTATTACGTCGTACCCATTGTGATGAACTTCCTCAGATTTTTAATATCTTAAAGGGAGATATGTCAGTGGTTGGTCCCAGACCGGAGCGAAAGGAAATTGCGGAAGAGTACAAAGAGGAAATTCCGGAGTTTGATTTTAGACTTCGCGTAAAAGCAGGACTTACAGGTTATGCTCAGGTGTACGGAAACTATGCCACTACACCTTTGGATAAGCTGAAGTTGGATTTGACTTATATTTCTCACTATAGTTTGTGGCTGGATATAAAGCTCATTGTTTTGACAGCAAAAATTGTTTTTGCGAAAGAAAAAAGTGAAGGCGTGGATAATAGTCAAAAGACGGCTTTAAAGAATAAATAGTCATATAAGATTGGATTTAGAAAGATGAATGCAGTCGAGAGTTTCACAGACGGATTGGTTTCTGTAATTACCCCTTTGTATAACGGGGCGGATTATATCATAGAGACCATTTTGTCAGTGCAAAATCAAACCTATCCATCTTGGGAGATGTTGATTGTGGATGATGGTTCCACAGATGATAGCAGAGAAAAGGTGGAGAGGTATTTAAAGGAAGAAGAGGAAGCTCTTTCGGGAAGGGTTCGACTTTTTCAAAATGAAAAGAATCTTGGAATTGCTAAGACCAGAAATTTTGGACTTTCCCAAGCCAAGGGAAGATATATTGCATTTTTGGATAGCGATGATTTATGGGATCCCACGAAACTTGAGGTACAGCTTTCTTACATGCAAAAAGAAGATTTGGCTTTTTGTTATGGTAGCTGTCGGGTAATGGATGAAAAGGGAAATCCCACAGGGAAGCTTCGAAAGGTGCCAAGGGAGGCGTCTTATGAGAGTCTTCTTTTGGATAATTATATTCCCTGTCTTACGGTGGTGGCAGATCGTTACAAGATTTCTACAGAGAAGTTAAAAATGCCTTACATTGGCCATGAGGATTACGCTGCATGGTTAAATGTTTTTCGTCCGGTAAAGGGTGAGCCCCCTATAAAGGCGTATGGAATTGAATCTCCACTGGCAAGTTATCGGGTGAATACCACATCTACCAGCGGAAACAAGCTTCGAGCTGCAAGTTGGCACTTCCTCGTGCTTCGTGAACAGGAGAAGCTTTCTTTCATAAAGGCTTGCGGATATATGGTTTTGTATCTTTATTATGCGCTGAAAAAACGCGTTTGATTTTGGAGGAGTATTATGAAAAAGAAGAAGAAAGTAATTTCGCTTGTTTTGGCGACGATTTTGTCGCTTGGCTTAAGCTTTGTGAATGCACCTAAGGTAGAAGCACATGAGACGACAAGCTTTGTGTTTGAAAGTGATGCGATAACAAAGGTTCCCGCAGGAACTTATTATATTGATTCTCTTAGTGTTTCAAATTTAACGAACGCCACGGTGGACCTTACAGGATGTACCTTTATCGGCGGAGGCTATAGCGGAGCTCTTCGTGCACTGGGATGTAAAAATGTAACTGTCATCGGAGGAACCTTTAGACCGGAAAAGTCTATGGATGGTATCGGGTTACGGGTACAAAACAAATCTTCACTTGTTCTTAAAAACGTGAAGTTTTTGAATTATGAGCAGGCTGCACGAATTGATAGTGGTAATGTGGAGTATCAGAACTGCACAATTAAGAATGTCAATTTGATTGGTATCACGATTAATAATAAGGGCACCAAGGTAACTTATAATGGCGGCTCTATTGAAAAATGCGGACAAAGAAGTGATGCTTCGCAAGGTGGTAAACCGGATGCTCACGCAGCAGGTGTTGGTGTTTATAACGGAGGCACGTTTATAGCAAAGAATACGACTATAAAGAATAACCATGGCTGTGGAATCGCGGTTTTAAATAACGGTTCCGGAAAGAGCTATGTAAAAGTTTACGGTTCTACCATTAGTGGAAACGGTGATCATGGGATAGGAGCAGGTCCTAGTGCAGATGTGACCATTGATCGATTAAAGGTAAAGGGAAAATATAAAAACACTGTTGTAAAGAATAATAAATATGATGGTGTTATGCTTCTTCCTAAATGTACTTCCGGTAAGATTGCCTATTTAACCGCAACCGGTAACGGACGCGATGGATTGGCAGTTTCCGAAGGCTCCACAGCGAAAAAAATTGAGAACTGTACCTTAAATAAAAACAGTCGTTCCGGACTTATGGTATATAACGGAACTGCAAAGAATGTTAACAAATGCACTTGCAACCAAAACGGTTCCTACGGAGTGTCCGCCAGTGAAAACGGTGTGATTAATTCCATGACCAAGTGTACCGTGAAAAAGAACAAGGCTTACGGTGTGGTCTCCATGAACCGTTCAAAAATTAAGAAGGTGTCCAAGTGCACCATTAAAAATAACAAAGAAGGACAGACCTATTGTATGGAGGACTCTGTCTTGAAGCTGAAATAGAATCCTTATTTCAAAAGAATCCGGACGAAATCGCCTGGTAGAAAAAATAAGAATAGTATGTTAGAATAAGTCGATTTTTAGTAAAGAAGGATTTATTATGTTAAAACGATTTACAGAAGATTTTAAAACACATTATAAGTATGCTTTTTATTCGGCAAGAGCACAGCTGAAAGCCGAAGTTGCCGGTTCTTATTTGAACTGGGTTTGGTGGGTGCTACAACCGTTTTGTATGATGATTGTTTACGCCATCGTGTTTGGTGTAATGTTCAGTGCGAGAGAGCAGTATTTTACTGCGTTTATTTTTATCGGTATCTCCGTTTGGGATTTCTTTAACCGTTGCGTGAAGCAAAGTGTAAAAATGGTAAAAAGCAATAAGTCCATTGTTACCAAGGTGTACATTCCAAAGTTTGTTTTGGTACTTGCAAAGATGTTGGTAAACGGATTCAAGATGTTGATTTGCTTTGCAATCGTAGTAATGCTGATGATTGTGTATCGCGTGCCGGTTACCTTAAATGTTTTATATGTAATTCCTTTGCTCATTGACCTTTGGCTCTTTACCTTTGGTTGTATGTGCATCCTCACCCATTTTGGTGTGTTCGTAGAGGATTTGACCAATGTAATCGATATTGTACTTCGATTTGTATTTTATTTGTCAGGTGTAATGTATAGCATCAGTCACAGAATCGGAGACAGTTATCCTTTGTATGCGACTATTTTAGAAAAGTGCAATCCGGTAGCCTTTGTAATGGCATCTTTGCGAGAGTGTGTACTTTATGGAGATACTCCCGGAAGAAAACTGATTCTCCTTTGGGGATTGATTTCTGTGGTAATCAGCGCGATTGGCGTTACCATCATTTATAAAAACGAAAACAGTTATGCAAAGTTGATTTAGTATAGGAAGTATCATGAGCGAAAAAAAGTATTCAATTGAAGTAGATAATTTGGTAATCCGTTATAGAAACATGAAAAAGTTTTCCATTAAGCGACAGCTCTTTCAGGGCGGATATAAAAAAGAAGATTATTTTGAAGCAGTTCGGGGAGTTTCCTTTAAAGTAGAAGAAGGAAGAATCCTTGGAATCATTGGTAAAAACGGTAGCGGTAAATCCACCATGCTTCGTGCAATGGCAGGAGTATTCAGCGCCGATGAAGGAACCATTAATTTGCATGACCATAGCGTGTCCTTAATGGCCATTGGTGTAGGATTCCAAAAAGAGTTAACCGGTAGAGAAAACATTATGCTTTCCGGAATGCTTTTGGGATTCTCAGAAGAGGAAGTTCACGAAAAGGAAGCAGAGATTATTGAATTTGCGGAGTTGGGCGATTTCATCGATCGTCCCGTTCGTACCTACTCTAGTGGTATGCATTCCAAGTTGGCATTTGCCATTACTGCCATTATGGAGACAGATATTATGTTGGTAGATGAAGTCCTTTCCGTGGGGGATCAGCACTTCAAAAAGAAGAGCTACAAAAAGATGAAGGACTTGATTAACGATAAGCATAGAACCGTGGTGATTGTATCTCACAACATCAGCACCTTGAAAGAGTTGTGCGATCAGGTTATGTGGATGCATGACGGCGAGATCAAAATGCTTGGGGATACTGATGATGTATTGGATAAATACGAGGAATTTATGGCGTAGGAAAAGGGGAATATGAATACACTGATTAATTACCTGAAAGGGAAATATGAAAAAACATCCTTAGAGGAATTTATCAAGAAAATCAAAAAGACGAAGCCGAAGGGAATCGTTGATGTTGACTTTTGGGTGAAGGAGAACGCTTTTGAGCTTTCTCTTTCCGGTCTTTCTTTAAAAAAGAAGGAGCTCTACCTGGTATTGGTAGACAATGCAAACTGGAAACATAAGATTTGCATTAAAGGAAACAACAACGGGGATACGGCTTCTTTTTTTGTTGGGGATGTAAAAGAACTATTTGAAGACCAAGAAAAAAGTTGGCTTTGCCATTTGGTGTTTGAAACTGCCTTTGGTGTAGCTTTTTTCCGCATACGAAAAAAGGGAGAGGCATTGCTTCCGGAAAACACTCCCTATGGTCAGCTGTTTTTGGATTCTGCCCAGCGTTTCATAGGAGATGTGCGCCCGTCTTTTGAAGAGGCTTCTACCAAAAAAGATGGTTTGGTTCTGGAGTTTTACGTAAATGAAAAGAAAAACACATTGAGTTTGGGTTGGGAATCCTCTCAACGAATGGATGTGATTCGCAATTATAAAATTTGGCACCCCTCCAAGGCGCCAAAGAAAAAGTATAAATTTGATTTTTCTGTTGTTATGGCAATCTATAACTGCGAAGAATACTTGGAAGAAACCATTGAAAGTATTCTATCTCAGGATATCGGATTCGAAGAACATGTTCAGTTGATTTTGGTGGATGACGGTTCCAAAGACAGTTCCGGAAAAATCATTGACGCTTATGCAGAAAAATATCCAAACAACATTGAAGTGATTCACAAAGAAAATGGTGGTGTGGCTTCAGCCAGAAATGCCGGAAAGAAATTAGCGACGGGAACTTATGTTAATTTCTGCGATTCCGACGACAAGCTTTCGAAAAATGCCATGTCCGAAGCATTGCGTTTCTTTGAAAAAAATGGAGATGCTACTGATGTGGTAACCATGCCCATTTGGTTTTTTGATGCAAAGGAAGAGCCTCATTGGCAAAATTATAAATTTGAAAAAGGCGATCGTGTCATTGACTTATGGGACGAATGGAATGCCAGTTGTTTCTTTGTAAATGCTTCTTTTTTTAAGAACGATTTAGCTCAAAAGTTTGATTACAATTGCAGTCTGGTTTGCGGTGAGGATACCAGATTTTGTGCAGAAATCATTATGGAAAAAATGACGTTGGGTGTTATGACAAAGCCTTGCTTCCACTACAGAAAACGTTCGGTGGGAGGTAGTCTCATCGATTCTGCACGTAAGAAAAAAGGTTTTTATTTTGAATATTTTGATGACTTGGTAGAGTATCTGTTTGCCTACAGTAAAAAGAAATTTGGCTTCGTTCCTCAGTTTATTCAAAATGAAATCATGATGGATTTGCAATGGAAGGTAAATACGGTAGAGGATGCATCCAAGGTGCTTTCTCCTACGGAGGTTTCCAAATACAAAGAGAATATGAAGCGTGCCTTATCTCAGATTGATACCGAGATTATTTTGTCACAGAAAAAAATATTCCGTGAACATATCTATCAGATTTTGATATTGCGTAATCCTGACGAGGTTTATCACATCCCTTCGGAAAAGAATCTTCGGGTGGTATCCGGAGGAAGACATATTTTGTCCTATGACAAGATGAAGACGTTAATCGAAATGGTAAACGTGAAGGACGATTGTCTTTTGGTGGAAGGATTTACGGATATCGTTGGTGCTTATAAAGACCATGAAATTAAAGTATTCCTCGCTTATGGAGCACAGTTTTTTGAGTGTGAAACCTTCCTTCGTAGTGAAAAGACCGTGAAAAACTGTTTTGGCGAATTGAAAAATTCTATTGGATTTCAGGCAAGGGTTCCCATTACAAAAGAGATGCTGGGACGAAAGCTACACTTATATTTGCTCCTTGATGGTCAGCTGATTGAAAAGCATAAGTATATGTATGGCAAATTTTCTCCTATTAACAATTTCCTTCCGGAGCAATACTTCTGCAAGGATGGCTACTTGTTAAAGGGAAATGATTCCAACTTCGTAGTGGAAGTGCAGACGCAACCAATTTCTTACTATGAAGAAAAATATGAAGATGCCCTTCAATCTTATGCAGATTCTTGTAAGAACAACGAAGAGATTTCAGAAGAAGAACGTGAGTTGTTTTTAGATGTTGATACGTTGATTCGTCGTCGTAAGTTTTGTTTTTCTGCCCAAAAAGAACGCCCCATTTGGTTGGTGATGGACAGAGAGGATATGGCAGATGACAATGGTGTAGCATTGTTTTCTTATATCATGGCGCAAAAAGATGTGCCTGCGGATGTATTTTTTGTTCTGGGCAAACAGGCAAAAAACTATGATGCAGTAAAAGAGATTGGCCCGGTTGTGGAATTCGGAAGTGAAGAGCATATTCAAAAACAGTTGATTGCTGATTTGGTGATTTCTTCTCAGATTAATGACAATGTTTTTTCTGCTTTCGCTAAAAACGAAGAGACTTCAGATTTTGACCGCATGTTTTATGTGGACTTATTGCAGGATCAAAAAGTGGTGTTCTTGCAGCATGGAGTGATCCTTCACGATTTGTCCTCATGGTTGAATCGATACAAGAAAAACATTACCGGAATGGTAACCTCCGCAAAGGCGGAAAGAGATTCCATTCTTTTGGATAAACCCTATTATTATGATGAAAAATCCATGTGGCTTACCGGACTTCCCAGATGGGATAAGCTGTATGAGGATACGAAAAAGCAGATTACCTTCTGCCCTACTTGGCGTGCCTTTATGGATGATTGGGGAGAGGAAGCTTTTGTAAAGAGTGATTATTACAAAAAGTTGAAAGCCGTTTTTGGAGACGAATTATTAAAAGATGAGTTGCAAAAGGCCGGCTATCATATGAGCTTGAAGATTCATCCGCAAATGCGACGGTTCGCTCATCTCTTTGATAACCTTGGTGTTGAGATTTTAGGAGATGATGCGCCTTATAAAAAAATCAACGCGGAAAGTGCTCTTATGGTAACAGACTATTCTTCCGCTATTTTTGATTTTGCTTATTTGCAGAAGCCTGTGATTTATTATCAGTTTGATCGAGAGGACTTCTTTACAAATCATAAGTGGCAGTTGGGATATTTCGATTATGAGCGGGATGGATTTGGACCGGTGTGTGAAACAAAGGAGCAGTTTGTTGATCTTCTGATTCAGGCAATCCATCGCGATTGTAAAAACGAAGAGGTTTACCGTAAGCGATGCGAGGATTTCTTTGCTTTTAAAGATAAAGAAAACTGCCGTCGAGTATATGAAAAAATATTAGAACTTTAAGAGGAGTAATCTAATATTAATTATTATTAAGATAGGATTTTGGTATATGTCGATTATTTTAGGCAGTTTGATTTTGCTTAGTATATCTTATTGTTTTCATATTTGGTTTCGACTAAAAATTGGAGAGGCACTTATTCCTGCAGTAGGAACTATAGTTGTTGTTTTGCTGCTGTTTGGATTAAGTCCTCTCTCTTTTCAGTGGGGATTGATTTCCTTGGCTTTGTTTGCCGTTGTGGGAATGGTGGTCTTTATAATTTCCATGATAAATCACAAAGAAAGAAAACCGGTAAGCCAATGGGAAATTGTTCCTATTATATTTTTGGTTTTGAACTGTTTCGCATCTGTTTTATATTTGGGCGATCATCTTCATTATAATGATGAGTTCCACCAGTGGGGAGCGGCTGTAAAGTATATGCTGGAAAACGATAGAATGCCTCTCTATGATGATTTTCTTGGAGACCAGTATTATTTTGGAACTAGTCTTTTTCATTTGTTTTATCAAATGATTGGTGGATATAACGAAGGAAATATGTATGCGTCTTCTTTTTTGTTGCAATGGATAGGTATTCTTTTGCCAATTTCTGCTTACAAAATGAAGGATTGGAAGATTTGTGCTATATACACGTTACTTGCTTGGTTTGGCGGATATAGTATTTATGTTTACTTTGGAAAAGGAATATATACGGATGCGGCGGTCTTTTGTCTGGCAGGAGGCCTGACGGGATGGAGTTTACTCTTAGAAAATAAGAAACGATTGTTGCCGGTATTAATTCCCGGGCTAGGATTGCTGTTCTATTTTAAACCTTATATTGGCCTTGCGTTTTGCATTTATGTATTGTTTTTCTTTTTTGGTATGTCTCTGATGGCGGATCAAAAAAAGTCAGTGTTAATCAAAAAAAGCCTATTTTGGGGAGTTTTATTGATGGCATTGGCTTTGCTGGTTCTGCATTTGGACGGACGATTATTGTCAAGTGGTGTTTGGGATAATCAAGCGATTAATGATGCTATTTATCGATTACGTGTGTCATGGTCAGTGATGGCAGAGAGTTTATTTGGAAGAGACCTGAGTAGATATTCTCAATTAAATACTTATGCCATATCTCTTTGGACGCTGGAAGTAGCTATGGTTGGAATAGCAGGTTACTTATCGGATGAAAAGGAAAAAAGCCACAGATTAATAGTGCTTATGGTTTCTAGTATAGCTTCCTTCATTGTGTTTGTGCTTTATGCGGAAAGTTTCATTATCAGCTATGAGGAAAGTTTGACCGGACGTTCTGTGGGTCGTTATTATTCTATTGTGACCGGTTATTTATTTCTGGTGATGCTAAGTTATTTGCTTCATGTTATAAAAAAAGACTCAAAACGAATAATGCCGGTTCGCTTTGGTATCGTTTTGATGCTTTCAATTTTCATTTTGGGAATAGATGAACAATATGTTATTGCTGCAACATCTTGGAATAATAGTGAAGCTGAATCAGAAGAGTCATATCTTTTGGCACAGACTGTGATAGACAAGTTGGAAGAACACTACATCCAAGAAGATACAAAGATTCTTTTTTTTGATCAATGCTGCGCGAATTATATAGTGGAAGAGTCACTCCCTTATTATTTGGGAGATGTTATCAGCAGTTACCTGACAGAGGTTTATGGGTATGGCTTAGATGGAGCGCATACGAGATTCGCTTGGGATAAATCCAAAGGTATTTATTCCTTTGACGAGCTGTTGGAAGAGAAAGGCTATGATTATGTTTTGATTTGGACGACCAATGATTATTTAAATCAATGGCTTCCGAAGGTAATGGATGTTGAAGGTACTCTTATTGATGGCGGGCTGTATCGCGTGATTTATCGTGATGGTGAAGCGCAAAAGCTTACGTATGAGGGAGATCTGTATTAGAAAATGATGGGATTAGAAATATTAATTGGTGTAGGAATATTATTGGGAATTGCGATGTTGGCGCATTGTTTTTTCAAATATAGAGGAACCGAAGGACTGATTGTGAGCCTTGTTTTAACAGTAGCTATAATGTATATCGGTGTAAGAATGCAATGCTTCTGGAAGGCATATTATTTCTTGTGCGGATTGGCTGCTTTAGGAGTTTTATTATCCTTGTTGTTTCTTCTTTTGAAAAAGAAAAATGTGTGGAAAACACTCCTTCATCCATCCTATCTTATTTTCTATATAATGATATTGATAGGTGCCGGGACTCTTCAAGGCGTTGAGTTTGCCTCTGTTGATGATATAAATATCTGGGCAAAATCTGTTGAGGACGTTGTAAATTATAATCTTTTGCCTACAGCAGGTCATGTTTATGGATACGCAATTCTTGGGTCGGTGTTTAATCCTACGGGACGAATAGAAGCATTGCCATACTACTTTACTTCTTTTGTCCTTTTGGCTATTGGCATGAGTTTGCCGGCAGCTGGATTAATGAAATTATCAAAGCAAAAACTATTTTTGTATATTCTAACTGTTTATGTGGGAACTTATAGTTTTTATAGTTTTGGAATCAAAACCTTGAATCCTGGATTGTATATAGGGGTTCTTTGTGTTGGAACTGCTTTTTGGTGGATGGAACAAAAGACCGGAGTGATGGAATCTCTTATTGTCATTATGGTAGGTGTATTGATTTTTCTCTTGAAACCATGGTCCGGATTTGTGTTTAGTTTATGGCTGTTTTATTATTGCTTGGTTTACGCTTATTATAGAAATATAAACAACAAGCGAAAAGCTTTTATTGCGTATTCCCTGCTGGGGGGAGGGGTATTATCACTATCCATATTTTTGTTCCTTTATAAGAAAGTGTGGACGGATATAGTACGACAAATGTTTATGGCGGCTATTTCAGTGCCGTTGTCGGAAAATTCCAATCATGAATATGCAGCGCTTCCGGTAATAGTTGCCACGTATATATTGGTATACTTCATTTCTGGTATATATTTAAAAAAGGATAGAGCAGTTTTTTTGCTGTTGAATTCATTGTTTTTGATCATTTGGTTCTGGGAATTTTATGCCTATCGTTACAGTTTGCAGGAAGTAGTAAATGAAACCGGATTTTCTATGGAATTAAGTGAAATCTCTATGCTGTTTTTTGCACTGGGAGTGATGTTCATTTGTTTCTCGCCGGATGTGGATGCCAAACATGGGGATTTAAACAGATTGATTCCCGTTGTCTTAGCAATTTGTCTTATCTTTAGCACAAACAAGGCGTATATTGCTGCAACGACAGCGTGGAATTCGGAAAAAGAAGTTTATAGTAAAGAGCGCTCTATTGCAAAGGCGGCAGCTCTTGGCTCATTTTTAATCAATCAAGAAGGCGTGACACCAAAGTATTATGTGATTGACCAATCCGGTGAAGATTATATTCGAAGCTGGTTGGATTTTTGCTATTCTTACGGTGATGTGGATGGAATCGTTGACGGAGATGAGTATAGTGAAGAAGCGTTGGTGCTGGCTATGCTTCCGTCTATATTAAAGGGAGAAAAATATGAGTATGTTTTGATTGGCGAAACGAATAGTTATT
Source organism: Lachnospiraceae bacterium (assembly GCA_024694625.1). Taxonomy (GTDB): domain Bacteria; phylum Bacillota; class Clostridia; order Lachnospirales; family Lachnospiraceae; genus JAILEN01. The sequence continues at coordinate 35,433 of JAILJP010000040.1, forward strand.
TAAAGAAGAATTTGCCCAAGGTCGTGACCATAGATACCTTATCAGAATATACGATGTATTCGGTAAAGTATCATTATGACGGAACGATAGAATTGGAGGCACGCTGATTCGTTTGATGAGATATACGTAAGGTGGTAAAATAACAAAGTTATGAATCAAACATTTTTACAAAAACTGCAAAGAGTAAAAGGGGAAGATATCCTTAGCATCTTTTTGTTTTTGCTGGCCCTTCCGGTTTCTTTTTTCTACAATAGAAAACGAAAGCATATGTGGCTTATTTGTGACAGCAAAAAAGAGGCCAGAGATAATGGATATTGGTTTTTTGAATACCTGAGGAGAGAACACCCCGAGGTGGATTGTGTGTATGCCATTGATACCACGTCTCCGGATTTTGACAGAGTAAAGGACTTGGGAGAAGTGGTGCATTGGGGAAGCTTTCGTCACTGGCTGTATTATTTGGTGGCAGAGATGAATATCAGTTCCCAAAAAGAAGGAAAGCCCAATGCAGCGGTTTGCTATGTGTTGGAAGTGTATGGAATTCGAAAAAATGCCCGAGTATTTTTGCAGCATGGTGTCACCAAGGATGACATGGAATTTCTGTATTACAAGAATACAAAAATGCGTATGTTTGTCTGCGAGACAAAAAAAGAATATAACTATATCTGTGAGCGGTTTGGATATCCAAAGGGCTGGGTGGTTCAGCCTGGATTTACCAGATTTGATCATTTGGTAGATACTTCTTCCGGGAAAAAGCAGCTTTTGATTATGCCGACCTGGAGAAACTGGATTGGAAAGCCTACCTACAAATCTAAGGAATTTGATGATATCACGGATTTTACCGAGACAGAGTATTACAAATGTTGGAACGGACTTCTTTCTTCTCCGGAATTTTTGCAAATGATAGAAGAAGAAAAGATGAATGTGGTGTTTTACCCACATCGCCAGATGCAGCGGTTTTTGGATAAGTTTCATCTGTCCCATCCCAACATCACTGTGGCAAAGTGGCCGGAGTATGATGTTCAAAAATTGTTAAAGGAATCTTCGGTGTTGATTACAGATTATTCCAGCATTGCAATGGACTTTGCTTACATGAAAAAGCCCCTTGTGTATTTCCAGTTTGACTATGAAAAATTCCGTCAGGGACAATACGCCCAAGGATATTTCAGCTACAAAGAGGATGGCTTTGGGCCGGTGGTGTCATCGGTAGAGGAGGTATGCGCCTCTCTTGAAAAACTTTCTCAAAGCAAGTATGCTATGGAAGATGTTTATCGTCGTCGCAGTGAAGCGTTTTTTGATCTTTGTGATCAGGAAAACTGCAGACGTACCTATGAAGAGATTTTAAAGATTATAGAATAGATCACAGAAAGGAATTTCCATGGATAAGAATAAAATTGATTTTGTCATGATTTGGGTTGACGGAAATGACCCTGAGTGGCAAAAGGAAAAGAACTTTTACGACAAGAGCAATGAAAAGGGTGATAGCACTATTGTTCGTTACAGAAGCTGGGACAATTTGCAGTATTGGTTCCGCGGGGTGGAAAAGTTTGCTCCTTGGGTAAACAAGATTCACTTTGTAACCTGGGGCCACTTGCCGGAATGGTTGGATACTACCAATCCGAAACTTCACATTGTAAATCACAAGGATTATATTCCCAAGGATTATTTGCCTACCTTTAATGCAAATACCATCGAGTTAAATTTGCATCGTATTGAAGGCTTGGCAGATCAGTTTGTATATTTCAATGATGACATGTTTGTCACCGCTCCTGTTCAGCCGGAAGACTTCTTCAAAAACGGAATTCCCAGAGAAGTGTTTGCGTTAAATGCCATTTACTTCGGCGGAACTTCTGCAGGATTCTTCAACGGAAATGACTTGGAAATCATCAACGATCATTTTGATAAACGAATCCAGATGAAAAAGCATTGGAAAAAATGGTTTTCACCGGTAAACGGATGGAAGAGTCTGGTTCGAACCTCATGCTTAAGCTGCTTTTTGCCTTGGTTCCCCGGATTTTATTACCAGCACTTGCCCAGCAATTTCTTAAAGAGTACCTTTGAAACTGTTTGGAGTGAGGAAGGCAAGAAGCTGGATGCTACCTGCCGTGAAAAATTCCGTTCTAAAACCAACTGCAACCAGTGGGTAATGAAATTCTGGCAGATGGCAGACGGAAACTTTATTCCCTATTCCATGAAAAACGGAAAATGTTTCCATATTAAAGATCGTACCTTCGGTTCTGCCTTGGATGCAATCCGAAAGGGAAGCTACAAATTAATTTGTGTAAACGATACGGTAAACACATCAAACTTCGAATTACAAAAACAGCAGGTAATCGATGCTTTTGAAACATTGTTGCCGGAAAAATCTTCATTTGAAAAGTAGAGGAAATTATGAGTAAGATTCAGGTTGAAGTGAAGGACCGCGTCTTGTCCATCCGTTGTGAGCGGGAAAGAATGACAGAGGCGGACACTCAGGAAATCGACATCGACAGCATTATCTACAATGTAAAATATATTTCTACGGTGCACAGCCATCGAAAAAAAGAACAAAACCAGATTTTCTATTGGGAAAAGCGGGACGATATTCCCCTTCCTCCAGGGACCGTGATAAATGACGGCGGAGATTTGGTGCTGTTTGTTATGTCCGTTGGCGGCGAGATTCTTTACGGCTATAAGACAGAAGGCGATGCCTATAAAATGGCGGTGAAGTTCTTCTATCGGGTGGCATCCATTCGTTTGTCCGGTGGATATCTTCGTTTGGTTATGGCAGCCTATGTGGTAAATCCTTTAAAGGATTTTCCTGTGGAATCCTGCAGCTTATACGTGGATGAAAACAATCGCGTTCCTGTGAAACTGAAGACCTACAAAAACAAAATCTCAGTTTCCCGCGTAATAAAAGAAAAAAATATTTATTCCATCAAAATGCCTTTGGATGGATTGCTTAGTGACGAGACCCAGATCAACAACATGTTAAATATGATGGTTTGTGTAAACGGAAGAGACATTCCTTTTCGAATTGCATTAAAGCAGGTAAAGGAAAATGTCCGAAGCTTTTACGCTCCTTACAAGAGCTGTTATTACAAAGGTTTTGCTAT
>JAILJP010000052.1 GCA_024694625.1 Lachnospiraceae bacterium
TAAAGCTGCAACAGACTCAATAATCTGGGCAAAACCTACGAACGTTAGAGAAAAAAAGGAAATGACGTAAATGAGTTCTCCAAATAGGTATTTCTTATGGCGAATGCAGACGAGGATGGCTGCAAAATAGAAAAAAGCAGGGTAAAACGACAGACTAAACGCCATCAAACCGCCTAAAACTTTGATGGATGTTACGCCGAGTCTTGCTGCAAACACCGTGAGAAATTGAAACATATAGTCATAATGACTTCTGCCCAGAGGATAAATATGAAAATCCTGTGCTGAGATTACCTCGTAGAAGTAATTGGCACCATCGGCGTACAGGTACTTTTCCCCATAAATCCCGAAAACAAGATATACCCCGTAGGTTACAATTGCAGAGATTAAAAGTGCATTCTTTCTCAAGTCTTTAGGAATGTTCATTCGTTTCTTTTCCCTTTTCGAATATTGATATAATAGTGATAAGCAAGCAGACTGAAAATGGTCATTAACGAAAAAAGCAGACCGACTTTGTTTACCGGCGAAGAGTAATAAAAGGTTATCTCATGTGATCCCGGTGCAAGGATGGTGGCGCAGAAACCACAGTTTGCTTTTAGGATGGTGGCTTTTTCCCCATCTATGGTACATCTCCAAAACTTATCATAAGGAATGCTGGTAAATAGTATCTGCGGGGAGATAACATCAACCTTACCAGAAACGCTGTTGGCACCAAATTCCACGTCTTGAAGGTAGTATTTGCTTCGCTCCTGAGATGCTTCTTCATAAAGCTTGACATCCACGGAATATAATTTGGCATCCGTGAAAGTGTACGTTCCATTTTGGAATGCTATTTCCAACGGATGCTCCGCATCGAAAAAGTCGGTGCCGGCAATTTTTACCATAAGATCTTCAGATTGAGCATCTGTGGAACCGTCTGGGAGATGGCGTTGCAGTTGCTTGGAACCGATGGTGATGTCTTGAGTATTGGTAGAAGAGTGAAAGTTTTCCAATACCAAATAGTACTCCGAATTTGGATCAAATGAAAAAGCGGTTTTTGGTACGATACGGATGGTCTGACCGCCATGGAAGGTCCGGCGATCACTATCGGCGGACTCGTATTCGTCGCTAATCATGTCGAAGGAGAGCGGCATAGCAAGAGAAAGCGATCCATCATAGGTCTTACAAGACAAGGGAGTACTTGACTCATCAAGGAATACGGTCTTTGTCAGTAAGGCATTTGCACTGGCAAGGTCTGTTTCGGAAAGGACCTTGGCGGACAAATATGAATCATAACAAAATCCCAGAGGTAGGTAGTAGGGATTCGTTTGTACATCAGGTGTTACTACGGGATCTGCATAGGATTTGATGGAAAACAGCATTTCGGCAGGAAGGCGTCCATCTAATCCAATCATGATCAAAGAGTCACTAACCAAAGAAGATGAAAAGCCAAAAGCATGTAAAAACTCGCAAACGGAATTATTATGTGCCGTATAGTAGGATGAGGTACTGTTGGTTTTCGTGATCAGTGAAACCTTGGGGCAGTCTCCGGCTAAATCTGTTCGAAACGAGTTTCCGGGTTGATCGGACAAAGATTGATCTATGAATGCCCTGTTATTCGAAACGAGGGTATCGTATACGCCATTCATCCGGAAACCGGAAAACTGGTTTAATCCAAAAATCTGTTTTGGATAATAGAAGACCATCTGACAGGAAACAATGGAAAGCATTGTAAGCCAGCAAAAGATGGATTTTGCCTGCAAAGGCTTTCTCTTGGGTACAACAAAGATGGATACTATAAATATGATCCATACTAGACAAAAGGCCACAATTCGGATCATAAAGGGAAGATCCGGTCTTTCATTGCTGCAAAGAGCAAGGCAAAGCCATACCGGAAAACAAAACGTAAAGATCAAACGGTGACTCTTTTTTAATGAGCCAATGTTTTCCAAAGCGACAGCAATGATATAGGCAAAAACAAAGTATAACAGATAGATCCAGCGTTCGGCGGTATAGGAGAAACCATTCATCATTCTGCCAAATCCGGGTAGAAGATAGCCAATGAAAGAAATGGTGGCTAGAATTTTCCACATTCTGTATTTTTTTAAGCCCATAAAAATGATAAGGCAAAGCAGAAAGCCAATGCCCAGGAAAAGGCTGTCAATGTGAAAACGGTGAGGTGTGAACAGGGTGTCCGCCTTGATCAAGTATTCTTTTGAGGAATAGAGCTTCAGATAATCTGCAGGAGAAAATGACACGGACGAAGATCTGTTGGATTTCAAAAATACATATGTGCCGGGAATAAAGAAAACGGCAGATAACGACAGGCCCAGAACATAGTTGAGGGAAATAGCACCAAAGCGCTTAAAAGAGGTGGATAAAGATAAACTATGCTCATATCGGCAAGCCAAAGGGATATACAACAGGAAAAATAGAGAATCCATATAGATCCAATAAAAGGTGCAACTCCCTTGCAATGCTACCGCAATGATTAGAAGATAGGACATGCTTTTGGTAGAGGAAAGAAGTCGATCAACGCCGAGGGCCAATAATGGTAATGCTGTTAATGCAGTCATAAATGTTGAAAAGTTCAGCCCAAACAGTGCGGTATACATGGAAAAAGAGTAGAACAGGGCCCCGGTTACAGCCGGAAGCAGGCTGATACAACGGTTTTTGCACCAAAGTACAAAAAACAGCCCGGCAAAGTAGATGCGCAGAAGTTGGGCGATGGTAAAACCGATTGCCGAATATTGAACGGGAAAGAAGACGGAAATGAAATTAAAAGGATCACCAAAACCGTTCCAGGGAATCACCTCATATATGTTTTCACCGAAACCAATAGAAAAGTCA
>JAILJP010000070.1 GCA_024694625.1 Lachnospiraceae bacterium
AAAATCCATGGGATGAGAGCATGAAAATCACAAAGGATTTTTATGAACTGATGGAGGATGGAAAGGATAACTACTTGAGAAGAGTGGCACTGTATGAAAAAATGATAAAAGAATATGCCACGGATAATCCGGCTTCAGAGAGCTATTACAAACTACAAAACCAGCTTATAGAAGATTTGGGAGACTTGAGCTATGACAGTGGACTGCCCCTTCCTTTGGTCTACCCGGAAGATGAATAAAGATAAGTAGTATCCCCCTTTTATCAGTAATGGTAAAAGGGGGATTTGAGGATAGAAGATAAGTATATATTACGAGGAGATATAGGATGATATTATTTATGGCTTTGATTGACGAGCCAACAGATAAGGAAAAATTTTTAGATTTATACGTAAACTATAAATATTTAATGATAAAAATAGCAATGGAGTATCTTCATGACAGGGGAAAAGCGGAGGATGCGGTACAGGAAGCTTTTATCTCTATTGCAAAAAATATGTAAAGCAAAAATCATGGAATGCTACTACAAAAGGAAATCGTTTAAATATGAATAACAAGATTGCATTAAGCGGAGGAAAGTATAAGGTAGTAGCCAAGGTAACAAGTACTTGCAACGGAAAAACGGAAACGGTAACAAAGACAAGCTATTTTAATATTTAGAAAGAATTATAGGAAGTATAAATGTAATTGGTATAATTTCTACCATGGGGGATTCATTATGAAAAAATAATAAATGGAATTGTATACTATTTGGTGATAATATTTTTTATCTTTTCTATCCATGTTTTTGCAGCGAATGGTAACTGGAAAATAGCAAATTTTTATCCGGTGATTGCAGGTGTGCTTATGGTTCTTGCCGGATGTATTTTGGGCATAATTCATGAAAAGGTGAAGAAGAAAAATCTTTTGATACTTTTAGTTCTTGGAGTAGTGTTTTTGGTTTTAGCAATCGTAAACATTAATATAAATGGAACAGAATTTGCACAGGCCTATATTGAAACAGGCTCGGGAGCATTTTATTCTCTGTTTTCCAGAGGGATTACCATGGAGAAATTTCCGTTTAGTTTTATTTGGATTGATTATTTTACATGGAATCTTTTCTCATTAATATACATGGGATTATTTTTCATAAGTTATTTCCTGGTACAATGGAGAAAAAACACTGTTCACAAATAAATGAGATAGGAAAGAATCAAAGTCTATATTTCACCCCTCGTGTATCGACACGAGGGGTGTTTTTGTGTAAGAAGAAATACAATGGAATTCCCTATTGAAAAGGTAGTTGAAACGTATTACAATAAATTTTGCTCACTTCGTTTTTGGAAAAAAGCGAAAAAGAAAAGATACTTGGTGTGAAAGTCGATTTGGGAAATTTTATTAATTACCAAATCATAATAGAATGAGGATGAAAACAGTAGATGTTCAAAGGACGTATTGAGGAATTAGGGAAATTACAGGAGTTCATGACGGCGAAACCTAAGGTGCTTTGCCTGTATGGAAGAACCGGCATGGGAAAGACTTCACTTTTAAAGGAATTTTTGAAAAACCAGGAAGGATGTTATTTTTGCGCGTATCCCACTACAAAAAAGAGAGAGCTTTCTTTGTTTGCAAAAGCGGTTGGGGCGCATGAAAATGCTTCGCTGGTGGAGATTTTAAATAAGGTTACACAGTTGGGGCGCCAAAAAGCCTTTGTTCTTGTAATTGATGGATACGGTGCGTTTGCAAAAGCAGATCCTAGTTTTGCGAAGACCCTTCATGATTATGTAAAGGTGGAATGGGCTGATACAAAAATCAAGTTGATTTTGTGCGAGGATTCTTATTTAAATGCGACGAAGCTGATGACCTCTCGCGGTGCTATATGGCAGGACTTTGATCCGGAATGTATGGAGCTTTTGGGTCTTTCGTATTATGAAGCCCAGCTGTTTTTCATGGATGCTCTTCCTGAGGAAAAAGTTTTTTACTATGGAATTACCGGTGGCATACCGGTACTTTTGAACCGTTTGGAAAATACGGTGGAAGAGACGATTACAAACCTTTACTTATCTGAGGATGGACAGGCGTATTTACCGGAGCGAGTGATAAATACCGAACTTCGGGAAATGTCATATTACAATTGTTTATTAGAAACTTTGGCATCCGGGAAGAACCGGGTGAATCAAATTTCCGCTGAGGTGGAAAAGCCAAAGGATGTAGTTGTGCCATATTTGACGACGCTGATGAACATTGGCGTTGTAAAAAAAGAAAATCCGGTTACGGAACCTAACAATCGAAAAAAAACCAGATACTCTATTGTAAATACATCGGATGTGTTCTGGTATCGTTATATTGTGCCTCATATGGATGAGTATACTTCGGGAGTAAGAGAGCAAATCTACGAAAAATACATTTTAGAGGAGTCTGAGGACTTTTTGCAAAAGACATTTGTAGATATGTGCAAGGATTATTTGCACAGGCGTTCGGATGCTGGAGATTTGAATTTCCATATCGAGGAAATCGGAAACTGGTGGGAAAATGATGATGAGAAAAAAACCACTGCCGGTTTTGACTTAGTGGCAATTGGAGAGCAGGACAAAGCGGCAGCAGTTTTGTTTGCCAGATGTTTTTACCAGGATGAAAAAGTAGGAATGTCTGATTTAAAACAGCTCATTGATTTGACGAAGCATTTAAAGGTTGGAGAAAACATTTACTACGTAATTTTCTCAAAATCCGGATTTGATAGAAATGCGAAAACGGCAGCAGGTGCCATTAAAAATATTGTTATGATTTCATTGGACGAAGTTTGTTCTTGGAAAAATAAATAAAAGAAAGGAAGAACCATGACAAAACAGGAATTGCAACAAATAGCAACAGATGTACGTATGGGAATTATTGAAGGAACCCATGCGGCAAAATGCGGACATCCCGGCGGATCTCTTTCCGCAGCAGAGGTGTTTACTTATCTTTACTTTGAGGAGATGAATATTGATCCTAAAAATCCTCAGAAGGAAGACAGAGACCGTTTTGTACTTTCAAAGGGTCATACAGCTCCGGGACTATATGCAGCTTTAGCATACAGAGGATACTTCCCGGTAGAAGATTTAAAGACTTTGCGTCACGTAGGAAGTCACTTGCAGGGACATCCTTGTTTGGCACATACTCCGGGAGTAGATATGTCAAGCGGTTCTTTGGGACAGGGTATCTCAGTGGCAGCAGGTATGGCGCTTTCCGCTAAACTTACCAATGATGATTATCGTGTCTATACACTTTTAGGTGATGGTGAAATCGAAGAAGGTCAGGTTTGGGAAGCTGCTATGTTTGCAGGTTTCAGAAAGCTGGACAACCTTTGTGTCATCGTTGATAACAACGGTCTTCAGATTGACGGACCTGTTGATGAAGTAAACTCTCCTTATCCTATTGCGGATAAGTTTAGAGCCTTCAATTTTCATGTGGTAGAAGTTGCTGACGGAAATGATTTTGATCAGTTGGCAGCAGCATTTAAAGAAGCCAGAGAGACAAAGGGCGCTCCTACAGCCATCGTTATGAAGACGGTAAAAGGAAAGGGCGTATCTTACATGGAAAACCAGGTGGGCTGGCATGGAAAAGCTCCCAATGATGAAGAATACGAAATCGCGATGAAAGAGTTAAAGGAGGCAAAGGAAGCATAATGGCAGAGACAAAAGCAGTTGCAACCAGAGCTAGCTATGGTAATGCCTTGGTTGAATTAGGAAATAAAGTGGATAATCTCTATGTTTTGGATGCGGATCTTGCAGCCGCAACTCAGACAGGAATTTTTAAGAAAGCTTTCCCTGAGCGTCACATTGATTGTGGTATTCAGGAATGTAACATGGTAGGTGTGGCAGCAGGACTTGCTACTACAGGAAAGGTACCTTTCGTTTCTACCTTTGCTATGTTTGCAGCAGGAAGAGCATACGAACAGGTTCGTAACTCTGTAGGCTATCCTCACTTAAATGTAAAAATCGGTGCAACACATGCAGGTATTTCCGTTGGTGAAGATGGTGCCAGTCATCAGTGTTTAGAGGATATCGCTTTGATGCGTGAAATCCCCGGAATGGTAGTTATCAATCCTGCAGATGATGTGGAAGCCCGTGCTGCAGTAGAAGCTGCTTACAAGCATGAAGGCCCTGTATATCTTCGTTTTGGTCGTTTGGCAGTACCTGTAATTAATGATACTCCGGATTACAAGTTTGAAATCGGAAAAGGTGTTACCTTAAAAGAAGGTAGTGATGTATCTTTGATTGCTACAGGTTTGGAAGTAAATGAAACTTTACAGGCAGCAGAGATGCTGGAAAAAGATGGCATTCATGCAGAAGTAATCAACATTCATACCATTAAGCCTTTGGATGAGGAACTTGTTGTAAAGACTGCTTCAAAGACCAAGAAGGTAGTTACCATTGAAGAGCATTCTGTCATTGGAGGACTTGGTTCTGCAGTAGCCGAAGTACTTTGTGAGCAGTGCCCTACAAAGATGAAGAGAATCGGTGTATATGACAGATTCGGTGAGTCCGGCCCTGCTAAAGAGCTGCTTCACAAGTATGAGCTGGATGCAGAAGGCATCTACAAGCAGGTAAAAGAGTTTCTTGCGTAAAATATAAACGGAATATGGTTTCGGTTTTTTGAAATGAACGTCTAACCGGTAGGGTGTGTTTGACATGACCTACCGACTTAGGCGTTTTTATTTTAGCAACAAAAAAATAAATATGTGAATAAAATAAGGCTATAGTATTGACACAGAGTGTTATATGTGTTTATATGTTGTATAAACAGTATATGAAAAATGAAATTCTTGAGGAGGTTTCTATGAACGAAAGAACAGCGAAACAGAACTTTTCATCTATGGGTATGAATTTGTTTCTGTTTTTAGTGATTGTTAGTATTCTGCAGGTGATTTGCCTGGGAGTAGTTGGCGTAATTTATGGCGGAAGTGACTATCCCAATTGGGTATTTTGGGTAGCAAATTTTGTCCCTATGTATTGCATTGGATTACCTATTTTATACGTGTTGATGAAAAAAGTGCCCAGAGAGGATCTGATGGAGACTCGCTCCTTTTCGGTAGGTACATGGATTAAATTTTTAACCATCAGCTTTTTCGTTATGGTTGTGGGAAATCTGATTGGTCAGCTGGTGGGATTACTATTTTCTGCGCTGGGAATAAATACGGCTGCAGGGATTGAGGCTTTGCTTAATCAGAGTACAGGAATCGGAAGTATTGTTTTGGCTCTCATCGCTCCCATTGTGGAGGAGCTGATTTTCCGTAAGTGGCTCATCGACAGAATGCATGTATACGGTGGAAAGGTGGCAGTGGTAACGTCCGCTTTGATGTTTGGTTTGTT
>JAILJP010000094.1 GCA_024694625.1 Lachnospiraceae bacterium
TATCGCATTCCACGCCGCGTGCAGCAAACTCTTCGATAACTTTGGCATTGAGTATATCTATAAGACTGTAGCAGACATCTCCCATGCCAAAAAGCATTATGCGTTTTTTCTGATCCATCTTATCCATAGCTTTCTTTATACATTGGTATCTGACACTAATGTGAGGGTAAGCGACGTTATTATTTCGACATGAATATAACAAGCATTTTTTCCACCTTGTCCTGTATATGATCTTCACTCGCGCGAATCAAAAGATCCCGGACGGCATCGTTAAACTTTCCTTCCTTCAAATAATCAGCCCGGTGCTTGCGAAGCATGTAGCATCTGTTTTGGTAATATGCCCCCATGTCTGAGGACACACCTCCCTGCGTGACATGAACCTGCACCAGTGCCTCCGGCAGAAAACCAATCTCATACCGTTTGGATACGCGGATTGCAAAATCCCAATCCTCCAGACTTCGCATATCCTCATCAAATCCTCCGACCTCCCCAAATACATCTTTTCTCATCAGAATGGTCGGGGCTCCCACCGTATTCCTAAGCAGCAGATCTGCATGGATGTCACCTTCCAGTTTGCTCTTGCCACACTCTTGAGGAACAACAATTGCTTCACCGGAAGCCAATTGTGCGCGATAAGCGGAATACACCAGTCCAACCTTTTCATGCGACTCCAGATAAGAAAACTGCTTCTCCAGCTTCCCCTCCAGCCATTCGTCATCACTATCATGAAAAGCTATCCAGTCACATGAAGCAAGTCTTACACCAAAATTTCTTGCACCACCCGCTCCCAGGTTTCGATCCGGTTTTCGATAAAGAATCCTCTCATCCTTTATCTCCTTCACGACGCGTTCCGTCTGATCCGTCGAACGGTCGTCGATCACGATGATCTCCTTTACGAAATCCCCTTGCCTTAATACACTTTCCACGGATCTTTGGATGCTGCACTCCCGATTATAGGTCGGAATGATTACACTTACATTTCTCATCTTTTATTCCTTATGAAATGACCTTTATAGTAATCCGTTTAAGTAATCCGTAAATCGCAATGCGCCCAAATAATTCAAATGTTCTACGTCATACCAATTGCTTCTTTCTTCTGACAATGCGTGCTTCGTCAAGTCAAAGTATTCAAAATCAACTTCTTTCTTCAACCTATTCATGATGGATTCAAATTCAGCTTTCCACGGCTCATAATACTGTTTTGATCTTTCCCAACCCTCCCGGAGCATGGGCATTTGCAAAATAATAATCCTCATATTCGGATTCCACTCTTTTGCTTTTTTTAAGATCATCCTGAAAATCTGCTCATTTTCTGCCATCGTATCCGAAAAATGCTTCATGACGTTACTCGGATGATAATTATACTCCTCTATTTCCCTCTCCGATACGATCTTATTTCTTGTATGCAGTTCCGGGTAATTACTGTAAAATCTTGCATTCATCAACTCTTTTTTCACTTCAAACAAGTTGTTCCATAACTTAATGTTTTGATCAGTAAATGCCCCAAACTTATCATTTAAAATTTGATAAATCAGGTTTTCAAATGGCATATGGATAAAAGGATTCTTATCGAAATGATGCGGATGCTTGTGAAAGCCTCCGATGGAATAGTAGAGATATGCCATTTTGCTTCTCGAAACATCAAAATTAAAATAATTTTATTTATACATGTCTACCACTAAATACCGCAGGTTTCGCAATTTCGATGCATATTTGTCCAGTACATATTGAAATGTTTCCAGGTCATAAAATAAGTCCTGAGAACTCACTGCTAAATTTGCAAACGGAATCTTTAAGTTATCTGAAATAATCCCTACTTCCGCATGTGACAATCCTAAAATAATTCCCTCATATTGCTCATAAAAAGGATTTGACATCACGCGGTCCGCAACCATAAAGGGAATATTGGCATTATAAATGCCAAAAAAATCCAACAGCATATGATTCGGTATTCCTTTTTGACGAAGACAATCCAATACCAGCTCTCTAGCCGGACGATCCTTTATAGCAACAACTACGCTGTCGTGACTCTGAATTCTATCCACTTCCACGGCTTCATTCACATTTTCCCAAAGCACGACAACATCAAACAGGTTATCCTCTCGCAAACTCTGTGACACAAAATAGCTATCTTCAAATGTTGTAATCAAATAGTTCATTTTCTCTACCATTATGTTTTGTCAACTTATTAATTTGAACTGATTCTCAATCTGCGTATAACCTTCCCTCTTCATGCTCTCCTTAACAGTGACAGGAACCCAAGTGGTATTTCTTCCGTATAGCCCTTTCGTCCGACTATCTGAACAATATCGCATTCCACGCCGCGTGCAGCAAACTCTTCGATAACTTTGGCATTGAGTATATCTATAAGACTGTAGCAGACATCTCCCATGCCAAAAAGCATTATGCGTTTTTTCTGATCCATCTTATCCATAGCTTTCTTTATA
>JAILJP010000114.1 GCA_024694625.1 Lachnospiraceae bacterium
GGAAAGTTAAAAAGAGCGAAAGCTAATAAGAGTCATATCTTAACCAAGAAGACAACTAAGAGAAAGAGAAGCTTAAGACAGGCAGCTATGACAGATGCTACAAATGTAAAAGCAATGAAAAAGGTATTACCTTATATTTAATAGTTAGTTGGTTAGGAGGATTTTAAAATGGCAAGAATTAAAGGCGGAATGAACGCTAAAAAGAAACATAATAGAGTATTAAAAATGGCAAAAGGATACCGTGGAGCTCGCTCTAAACAGTATCGTGTAGCTAAACAGTCCGTTATGAGAGCATTGAACAGCTCTTATGCCGGAAGAAAACAGAGAAAGAGACAGTATCGTCAGCTTTGGATTGCACGTATCAACGCTGCAGCAAGACTTAACGGTCTTTCATATTCTAAGTTTATGTATGGTTTGAAACTTGCAAACGTAGATTTGAACCGTAAAGTTTTAGCTGATATGGCTGTAAATGATGCAGAAGGATTCAAGGATTTAGCAGAACTTGCAAAGAGCAAAATTGCTTAATTTTTCCTGATTATTTATCCCTTAGGTAGTGATACCTAAGGGATTTTTGTGTATAATAAGAAAAGATTATTAAATGATTGCGGAAGTAAATATGTCAGAGAAAAATAACATTGTAAAATTCCATAAACAAATCCATATAAATATAGCATCGATTATTTTCTTTATTATTTTCATTTATATTTTATTTCATGTATTTACATATTTAACCACAGAAAATATTACGATATATGAAGTGAGCCAGGGAACCATTACGTCCCAAGATAATTACCTAGCTTTGGCCATTCGCCAGGAGCAGGTATTTACTGCTGATAGGGATGGCTCTATTTATTATTTTGCCCCAAATAAGAGCAGGGTAGGAGCAAAATCTCTGATTTATGCTATTGATAAAAGCGGAGAGATTGTTGCTTCTTTAAAGAATTCCGATGATACCATTGATTCTTCGGATTTGGATCTTACATCCTTGGAAAAGGATATTCAAACCTATATAAATGATTATAACGGCAGTGAATACTATAAAACCTATGCTTTTAAGGCGAATCTGGCGAACAATCTTCAACAGATTTATAACGAAAAGAAACTGGAAGCCAATGCGGATTCCATACAGTCTGCTTTAGACAGCAACACCTATTTTACTTATTATGCCCCTGCAGGAGGCTTGATTGTTTACAATATTGACGGATATGAAGATGTTACTTTGGACAGCTTTTCTTCAGATATGTTTGATTCCTCATCGCTTACTACAGAAAACCTTCGTAGCAAAGAATCTGTTTACAGTGGTGAAAACATATTTAAGCTTGTTACATCCGATAACTGGAATCTAGTAATGCCAATTGATAAAGACCTTGTAGAAACACTTTCTGAGGGTTCAGCTATAGAAATCACTTTTAATGAAGATAGCGCCACTACGTGGTGCTCCTATGAAATTATTGAAAAATCCGGAGAAAACTATTTGGTGCTTTTTTTGGATGATTCTATGGAACGTTATGCAGATTCCCGTTTTGTCAGTATAAATCTTATGTTGGAAGAGGAAAATGGATTAAAAATTCCCAACAGTTCCATTGTGAGCAAGACCTTCTATACTGTTCCGAAGAAGTACTTTACCAAAGGGGAGGATTCAAAGAATTACGGATTATTGGTAAAATCCGATGGAGACGTTTCTTTTGAAAATACTACCATTTACTATGAAACGGATGATTATTACTACATTGACAGTGAAAATATTTCCGAGGGTGACAAAATCGTTATGGTAAACTCTACGGATACCTATACTATTGGCTCTGAAACTGATGATTTACAGGGTGTTTACAACGTGAACAAAGGATATGCAATATTTAAACAAATCGATATCATTTATCAAAACAGTGATTATTCCATTGTAAAGACTGGTACTGATTATGGTCTTGCTTTATACGACCGAATCGTTTTGCAGGGGGATAAGGTAAATGAAAATGATATTATTCAATAAGAAAGGAGTTTTCTTATGTTAAAAGATAATTTGAAATCAGTGGAAGAACGGATTTTAGCTGCTTGTAAGCGAAGCGGCAGAGACCGTAGTGAAGTGACATTAATCAGCGTTAGCAAAACGAAACCTATTGAAACCCTTCAGGAGGCCTATGACTTGGGCGTTCGCGTATTTGGGGAGAATAAAGTCCAGGAATTGGATAAGAAAATCCCTGCCTTGCCTGATGATATTTCATGGCATATGATTGGTCATTTACAGCGTAATAAAGTAAAGTATATCGCTGGAAAGGTGGAATTGATTCATTCGGTAGATTCCTTGCGTTTGGCCGAAGAGATTAACAAAGAGGCCGCTAAAAAGGATATCGTTATTCCTGTGTTGATTGAAGTGAATGCGGCCGGTGAGGAATCAAAGTTTGGAGTGTCTTTGGAAGAGACGAAAAGCTTGGTTTATGAAGTTGCAAAATTGGATCAAGTTCAGATTAAAGGTTTGATGACGATAGCACCATATGTTGTGGATTCTGAAGAAAATCGGCCTTATTTCCGCAAAATAAAGGATTTATCTGTTGACATAGCAAATGAAAACATTGATAATGTATGTATGGATACTTTGTCAATGGGGATGACCGGAGACTTTGAAGTAGCCATCGAAGAAGGATCCACCATGGTTCGTGTTGGAACCGGTATTTTTGGTGAGAGAGATTATTCTATATAATAAGGAGATTGATAAATGGGCATTTTTGATAAGATGTTGGATGCCATGAAATTAGGCGATGAAGACGATTATGATGATGAATATGAAGATGATGATGAAGTAGTAGAAAAGAAATCTATTTTTAGTCGTTCATCTGATGATGATTCAGAAAGAAAACCTTCTGCCACCGTTACACCTGTTTCCAGATTTACAACTATGCGAGGCGGTAAAAAGAATAACAGCGGTAGTATGGAAGTATGTGTGATTAAGCCTTCTTCTTTTGAAGATGCCAGAGAAATCGCAGAAACACTTCTTGCGGATCGTACCGTTATTTTGAATATGGAAGGTTTGGATTTAGGCTTGGCACAGAGAATTATAGATTTTATCTCAGGTGCTTGCTATGCAATTGATGGAAATCTTCAAAAAGTCAGCAATTATATTTTCATTGTAACCCCCAGCAATGTTGACATTTCAGGGGATTTACAGGAAATTATGAGTGCCTTTGACTTTTCCGGAATCCAGACAGGTTTTTAAGAATGGACAAGAATGACAGCTTATTGGTAAATCGCTTTCATGATTTGGCTTATCGAGCTGATGTTACGGGGAGTGTTACCTTTTCTAATTTTTTGAATTTAAATGAAATTAGTGTTTTGTCAGAAGAAAAGAATAGATTAGAAGCCTCCTATGAACTTTTTGGAGGCTTTTCTAATGCTGAGCGTCAGATTGCATGTTTTCAATCCGATGCTTTTTCTTTATATAGCAATCAAAAACCGGTTTTTCCTATTCATTGCATTGAATTGTCTTATGCTAATAAAAAATACGCGGAAGCATTAACCCATCGAGATGTTTTAGGGTCTCTTATGAATCTTGGAATTGAAAGGGATTTGCTTGGGGATATTATCTTTTATAAAGATAATATTTATGTATTTGCTCTACAAACTGCCAGGGATTTGATTCTTTCGGATTTGTATAAGATTCGCCATACGCAAATTCGGGCAAATGAAGTGCCACTGGAAGATTTTTCCTATGAACCTTCTTACAAAGAGGAAACGGTACAAATAGCTTCAAACCGTTTGGATGCTTTTATTGCAGCTGTATGTAAGTATTCCAGACAAAAAGCAAGTGAATATATCTTATCAGAAAAAGTCTTTATAAATGGAAAACTAACCACAAATCATAATACAAAGATTAACATTGACGACGTGATTTCCCTTCGAGGATTTGGTAAATTGAGAATTGAATCCATGCCGGGAATGACAAAAAAAGGAAAAATGAGAGTATCATACCTCTTATATCAATAAAGAAAAAGGAGAACGAAAATGCCAAAAATATTGCCTGTTTCATATGAAAATAAATTTAGTTATAATATTATAATTCGAAATTCTTTTGATGAATTACTAGAAAATATAATCAAAATTAAAGACCAAAAATACGAAAAAATCTGCATTGTAACAGATGATATCGTTAGTGGATTGTATGTAGACACAATCAAATCTATTTTTGAAGATAAATTTAATCAAGTTATAATATTTACACTACCAAATGGCGAAAATTCCAAGTATTTAGGTAATATAGAAAAGTTATATGAAGAATTAATTACGAATCACTTTACCCGTAGAGATTTATTGGTTGCCTTAGGTGGTGGCGTGATTGGTGATATGACCGGTTTTTGTGCTGCAACGTATTTAAGAGGAATTGACTTCGTTCAAATCCCTACAACTTTACTTTCTCAGGTGGACAGTAGTATTGGCGGTAAAACCGGAGTTGATTTCAATGGTTACAAAAATATGGTTGGCGCTTTTTATATGCCTCGTCTTGTGTACATCAATACTTCCGTTTTAAAAAGCCTTTCCGAGGAACAGTTTTGCAATGGAATGGGTGAGGTGATTAAGCACGGTTACATTAGAGACAAAGCTTATTTTGAAATGTTAAAAGATCATGTGAACGAAGTTTTGGCCTTGGATGATGCTTATTTGGAGGACATGGTATATACCAGCTGTGATATTAAGCGAAATGTAGTGGAAATTGATCCGAAAGAACAGGGAATTCGTTCTTATTTGAATTTTGGGCATACCATTGGGCATGCCATTGAAAAGAATTCCAATTTTTCCTTATATCATGGACAGTGTGTAGCCATTGGTATGGTTGCTGCTATGTATTTGTCTGTGAAAAAAGGCTGGATGGAGCAAAAGGATTTAGAGGAAATGGAGGAAGTTTTAACTTCTTATCATTTGCCAATCCGTGCTGATCATATGACGGTAGAGGATGTTTTCAATGCATCAAAATCCGATAAAAAAATGGATGGAAACAAAGTGAAGTTTACCGTTCTTAAGGAAATTGGTGTAGCGGATTCTTACATGGATTTTGAGGAAGATGAATTAAAAGAAGCTATTGCTTATGTTTTAAATCTATCGTCTAAATAGGCGAAAATTATGGATAAGGAGTTTTATTACTATGTTAAATCAGTCAGAACGCAAAAATAAACGTCGTTTCATTGCTTTGGCAATAGTGGCTTTTTTGGTGTTTTTGGATCAGATTACAAAGGAAATAGCAGTTTCCCAATTATTGGGAAAGGATGGAGTTGATATTATTCCCAATTTTTTGCAGCTATTGTATGTGGAAAATACAGGAACTGCCTTTAGTTTACTGAGAGGCCAGATGATTTTCTTTTACATCGTAACGGTTATCGCTTCTGTAGCTATTATTGTTTGTATGGAAAAACTGCCAAATAACAAAAAATTCAATATTTCATACTATTTGTTGTCAGTTTTATTGGCAGGAGCTATTGGAAATTTCATCGACCGTGTACTTCATCAGTATGTTGTGGATTTTATTTATTTTTCTTTGATAAATTTCCCTGTATTTAATGTGGCAGACATTTATGTTACCGTAAGTGTAGTTATTATTATGCTTTTATTCATTTTTTATTATAGTGATGAAGAATTAACGGAAGTTTTTGGAAAGAAAGATTGATATGGAAGAATTTGTAATAGATTTGGAACAGGATCAAAAACGTCTCGATGTAATTTTGTCGGAACGATATACGGATTTATCTCGCAGTCATTTTCAAAAACTGATTAAAGAGGGAGAAATCAAAATCAACGGAGAAATCAAAAAGCCCAGTTACAAGTGTCAGGTGGATGATCTTGTTTCTTTGGGAGATATTGAGGCCAAACCTGTTGAAATTATTGCTGAAGATATTCCTTTGGATATTTTATATGAAGATGACGACGTTTTAGTGGTAAATAAGCCCAAAAACATGGTGGTACATCCCGCTCCGGGCCATCCCGGCGGCACTTTGGTAAATGCAATTATGTATCATTGCGGAGATTCTTTGTCAGGTATCAATGGGGAAATTCGACCGGGAATCGTTCATCGGATTGATAAAGATACAACCGGTTCTTTGATTATTTGTAAAAACGATACAGCTCATGTTTCTTTAGCAAAACAAATGAAGGATCACAGTGTGAATCGCATTTACCTCGGAATAGTGACAGGGAAAAATATACCGAAAAATGGCGTGATTCATGCACCCATCGGTCGAGATCCAAAAGACCGGATCAAAATGGCAATCAATGAAAAAAATGGAAAAGATGCGGTGACGCATTTTATTACCTTATGTGAGCACAACGGATATGCTTTGATGGCTTTTCGCCTGGAAACGGGAAGAACCCACCAAATTCGAGTTCATATGTCATCCAATGGCTATCCTTTACTAGGGGATGAAGTATACGGACCGAAAAAATGCCCATTTAAACTACAGGGACAGTGTTTGCATGCATATCGATTGGGATTTATTCATCCAAAAACCAATGAATATGTAGAATGTGATGCGCCAGTTCCTGAGTATTTTCTTCATTTAATGGAAGTGCTACATTTGGACTTTCAAAAGGATATGTTAAAAGAAATTGGCTAGTTCGTATGATTTATTCTTTGAACTAGCCAATCCTTTATTCATTTTTTAGATTTCTTTTATAATTTACCGCATTGGCAGCCTGGCGTTTGTGTTCGTCTTCGATGGCTGCATAATAATCAATGGTGGTATTTATGTTTTCATGCCCCAAAACATCGGCAACCAAACGGATGTCACCGGTTTCACGATAAAGAGCGGTTCCATAGGTGGAACGTAGCTTATGGGGTGTGATTTTTTTTGTAGGAACCGCCATTTTTGCGTATTTTTTTACAAGATTTTCAATAGCGTCCACGCTCATTCGTTTTCCTTGTCTGGAATAGAAGAGTGCCGCTTCATGGCCTTCAACAGGCGTAATGAGGTTTCGCTCACATTCGATATAGTCTTCTAAGGTGTCATGTACATCGTCTCCGAAGTATAAAACATCCTGGCCGCCGCCTTTTCGCACGATGGTTAACGTGTTGACACGTAAATCAACATCATTTAAATCCAAGCCATTGCACTCAGAAACACGAATTCCTGTATTTAGCATTAAGGTAAGAAGGGCCAGATCTCTTTTTTGTGTTTTTAAGCACAATTTTCGTTGACGTTCGCTCATTTGCTCATTTCCAGATTGTATACAATCTAAAATAGCTTCGACTTCATAGGCATTCATACGTACGATGTTTTTATCCTTCTTTAATTTGGGTAAAGGCACTAAAATCATGGGATTTTCCCTGATATTTTTCCTTGCGTAATGATATTGATATAAACCTCTTAAAGGAGCCATTTTACGGGCAACGGCTTTTTTACCGTTTTCGTGGAAATTTTCATTATCAACGTTTAATTCCAAATATCTTTGGTATTCAATGATGTCTTCAGAGGATAATTGCTCCAAAACCTTCAATGGAAGCTGTTTAAGCTCAGCATTTTTATAAACAGGGTTTTTATCGATGATAAACTTAAAAAATGTAATTAAATCATAGCTGTAGGAAATCAAAGTAGATGTTTGAACAGTAACTTCCTTGGAATAAATATAGTCAACAGACCAGGAAGGCATTTGACTTAATAATTCTCGTAAGCGTAGTTTTTGTTTTCTTGTTTTGTCTTTATAAAATTCTGAATCTTTACCCATAATAAAAACCTCATTAAAACAAATAATAAGAACTCATATGAAAGAAACGGTGATTACCGAATCTAGTTCAATATAAGTAAATTATACTATATATAGTACTTTTTGTCCACTCTTTATCAGAAAAACAGATATTTAACCGATAAAAGCCTTGAGGAGTTTTACTGCTCTTTTTCGTTATTTTAGAGAAAAGGGAATGCTAAAAGAATGTGATGAAAAGATGATTTATTGAAATAAAAAAGGAACTGCGGGTCTGCAATTCCTTTTTCTTGCCTTTATTAGGTCTGCTTACTAATCAAAAGATTAGCTTAGGGTCATAACCCCCGTCTTGGTGTGTGTGCCTGCATGTTCTTTTAATTCATCACAGGCGGTTTTGAATATGTTTCCGAAATCCAAAGATCTTTCTTTATGCTGAATCTTCATTGATGAAGATGAGCTGTGAGAATAATCTCCGGAGTCAGAAAGATGAAAAACAGCTGAAACTCTCAAATATTCATCCATTTCGTCTACCTCCATGGTGCATAAGTGAAAAGTTCCCAGGTACAATCCATGTACCTTATCTGTATACTATCATCTTCTGTTGGAAAAATCAATAGTTAAACACAATATATTGTGGTTTTTTATAAAAAATCTACTAGAATAAGTATTTTTGTATTATTTCTGCTACTCCACTGTAATTGTTGTTATTGGAAGTGATATAGTCGGCTACAGCTTTTGCTTCTTTATGGGCGTTTGCCATGGCGCATCCAATACCTGCGTATTGAATCATAGAAACATCATTTCGCTCATCTCCTACGGCGATCACATCTTCTTTTGGAATCTGCAAATGTTCTGCCAGAGCTTTTACACCGTAGCCTTTGTTGGAATCTTTTTTGCAAAACTCCAAAAAGTATGGGGATGAGAAAAAACAATCAAATTCTTCTTTTCTGGAAGAACTGAAAAAGTCCTCCTGAAATTTGTAAAGCTTGTTTGTGTCTTTGTACTCGATGGCAATTACTTTTGGATAGGTTTGATTGGTTAAATCATCCCAGGAGGAAATAAAGGTGATATCCTCTTTTGCTATCTTATTGTATCGTTTTAATTCCGGGGTCTGGGCTGTTGTGATAATATGTCCGTAATCAAAGGTCTGTGCATAAATACCTTCTTTATTTAAATCCTTTAACAGGGAAATAATGTTTGCGGCTGACACACCTGCATCATAAATGATGTTCTCGTTATATAAATCGTAGACTACATTTCCCTGAAAAGAAATCAAATAACAGTTGGGAGCTTTCATGTTTAGCTCCTGAACAATCATCCTGCTTCCTCTCATTGACCGACCGGTAACGATGGCTATGGAATGACCTGCCTTTTGGGCTTCTTTTAAGGCGTTTTTGTTTTCCGAAGTTATGCTTTTGTCGTCACATAACAGTGTTCCATCCAGGTCGAAACAAAATAATTTTGACATTATGATTCTTCGATGGCCAATCTTGGAATAAAGGCTCTTCCTTTATAATGATCTGTTTCTATTTGCTCTTTTGAAAGGGCTTCTTTAATAAAGGTCTGCTGTGAGGAAAGCAAGGTTTTTCCTCGTTTATCCAAGCGGACATACTCTCCTTTTTCATTTAAATAATAGGCTTTTAAATTGTCCTGCAGTTGAATGTCCAAAATGTGTTTCGCCTTGGCTTTTGCGACCTCATCTTCTATCGGAAAGATGATTTCTACGCGGCGGTCTAAATTTCTTGGCATCCAATCGGCGGAACCCATATAAATATCTTCGGCTCCGTTGTTATAGAAATAAAAGATACGACTGTGTTCCAAAAAGTTTCCTACAATAGAACAAACAGTGATGTTTTCGCTTACTCCGGGAATGCCTGTTTTTAGACAGCAAATACCTCGAACGATTAAATGGATTTTTACGCCATAGGAGGAAGCTTCGTAAAGCTTTGCTATCAAAGGCTGATCACAAAGGGAATTCATCTTTGCGATAATCAATCCCTGCTTTCCGTCTTTTGCATGGCTGATTTCTCGATCAATACAGTCGTAAAATTTATTTCTAAGCCAAATAGGTGCAACCACTAATTTGTTCCACTGAGCAGGCTCGGAATAACCGGATAACATATTAAATACTGCAGTGGCATCTTCGCCGATGCGCTCCGAACAGGTAAATAAACCACAATCCGTATAAATCTTTGCAGTGGAATCGTTATAGTTACCGGTTCCCAAATGAACGTATCTTTTGATACCCTCCTCTTCTTTTCGGACTACCAACGCGATTTTACAATGGGTTTTTAATCCTACAAGACCGTAAATAACGTGACAACCGGCTTTTTCCAAACGTTTTGCCCAATTGATATTGTTCTCCTCATCAAATCTGGCCTTTAATTCCACTAAAACAGTAACCTGCTTCCCATTTTCCGCTGCATGGGCCAAAGCTGCAATAATGGGGGAATTTCCGCTGACACGGTATAGGGTTTGCTTAATGGCTAAGACCTGATCGTCCATAGAAGCCTGTTTGATAAAGTCCACCACCGGTTGGAAGCTTTCATAGGGGTGATGCAAAAAGATATCCTTTTGCTTGATGCACTGGAAAATATCCCCTTCACAAATATCTAGTGACATTTGTGGCACATAGGCTTTGATTCGCAAATGGTCATAGCCTTCAATGGAATACAGCTTCATCAAAAAAGTAAAATCAATGGGGCCGTTGATTTTATATACTGCATCTTTTGCTACAGATAGGTTTTCCCGTAAAAACTTCAGTACCCGTTTGTCTATGGTACTTTCCACTTCCAAACGAATGACCTCGCCCCACTGTCTCATTTTTAGAGATTTTTGAATCTCTTTCAGCAAGTCGGATGCATCATCTTCGTCAATGGATAAATCTGCATTTCTCATTATTCGATAGGGAAATGCACATTCTACATTGTAGTTTAAGAACAATTTAGATAGATTCTTTTCAATAATTTGCTCTAATAAAATAAAGGTGTCGGTATCATTTTCTGAAGGAATATGCACGAGTCTGGGAAGTCCGGAAGGAACCTGAACAGTGATAAATTCATATTCTGAAGGCTCCATATGATCCCCTAATAACTTCGAATTTCCCTTTGGCGTAACAAGACCTGCAATGTTTAAAGACTTGTTGGAAACTAAGGGGAAGGGTCTGGAGGCATCTACTGCCAAGGGGGTTAAAACCGGATACACCTCCCGCATAAAATAGCGATCCACATAGGCTTCCTGATCCTCTGAAAGGTCTTCGTATTTATCAATAATGATGATGCCGTTTTTTTGTAAAATAGGAATTAAAGAACGGTTATAGGTGGTACACTGTTGCTCCATAAAGGTTCTTGTTTCTTCCTGAATCTTTTCCAACTGGAGACTTGGTGTCATTCCTGCCAAATCCTTTTTGGTATAATCCGCATGAATCATATCTTTTAGAGATGCTACACGTACCATAAAGAATTCGTCCAAATTTGACGCGGTTATGGCAAGAAATTTAATCCGCTCTAAAATGGGAAGGCTTTTATCCCTTGCTTCATTGAGAATTCGCTGATTGAATTTTAACCAGCTTAATTCTCTGTTTACATAGTATTTTTCATCATTAAAATTCATCCCCAATACGCTCCTCTTTTATTTTCTCTTTTCATGAATCTCCGGTCGAATAGCAAATACCTCTTCAAAGAAATCAGCCTTTGATTCAAATAACCCTCTTTCCAATTCCATTGAATCCTTGGTTTCTATGGCAATGGATAATACATCTTCTTTTAATGTCATGTAAATGCGTTTGAACTTTTGCTTGTGACTTTTATCCATGGCGTTTGCCACGCGTAAAATGGCCAAAAGTTTTAAGTATTTCATATATTCGTCTTGAGAAAAATCAGAAGCCATTTCCTCATAGGACAGTTCTCCTTTTCGGTTGGAAGAACAAATATAGGCTACCATCAGGCGCTCGTTATGGCTAAGACCCAAAATTTCCGAAGACATGATAATGGTAAAGGTACATTGGGATGCTTCAGAAATACTGATATATTTACCGCAGTCATGCAGAATACAGACTACTTGCATCAGTAATCGGTCTCTTATGCTTAATTTATGGATTTTTTTGACAGAGTCAAATATTTGTAAGGAGATGGATTGCAATGCCTTTAAATGAGGCATAAAGCTGCCGTAACGACGGGCTATGGCCCAAGATGCTGACAATACATCTTCTTCAAAGTCATGAGACGCTTTTAAGAGTTTGGCGTCATAGGCATATTGATAGGCAATGCCTTCAGAAACAGATACTCCGGGAATCATGATTTTTTCCGGTGTAATCATTTCAATGATGTTTTGATACAGTAAAATAAAAGGCATCAACATTTCGTCGTCGGAATCGTATTCAAAGCTTTCGGAGATAACAGAGTAAAGCTGCTTTTTCTTGATTTTATTCATGACCGTAGCATACTCTTCGTTGGAAATAATGTGGTTGTTTGACTTCATGGGAAGCTTGTTGGCCACATTGTGGATTTGATCGTTTAAGAGAATCAAATATTCCGGGTGCTTTGATTTTAAATAGATATTTGAAAAGGAACTAAGTTCCTTTTTAATAATCTCGGATACAATGGCATTCCCGTCTTTTTTGTCCTTTAGCCGGTGCAAATGTTCCTGAATCTGAGTGGCGCCCAATAGAATATGTTCGGTAGTGATAATCTCTCCTTCTTCAAATAAGGTAATCTGAATACTGGAACCACCAATATCCACCAAAAGAGCGCACTCGGAAATAATCTCCTCGAAACTTGTGGCGGAACTTAAGGCAAGGTAGGATAAAAATCTCTGCTCTGAGTTGGTCAAAACGTTAATGTTTAAATCCAGCTGTAGTTTAATCTGGTCTAAAACAAAGCGTGAGTTTTTGGCATTTTGCAAGGTGTAGCCGGCAAACACACGGTAATCGTTGCATCTGTAAGTCGCGATGGTTTGTTTCATATCCTTCAAGCAACTTAGGATTTTAGATAACGTCTCATGGGAAATGGCGCCTTTGGCCATTACATCTTTTGAAATGCCACACCATGTCCGGAGACAGTCTATTTCCTTGATCTTTTTTTCTTTTGAAATTTCAAATATTTTACATACGATTTCGTAAGAACCGATATAAACAGATGCAAATGTTTTCAATACCTTCATTCCTTTCCCAATAAATAATCAATGAATTGCTGTGCTGCTCTTCCTGAATATCCCCCGTGTTTTAATTCCCAACGATTTGCTTCTAAGAGTAATTCTTCTTCCTCTACATCCAAATGTACCCGATCTTTTAATCCCAATACAATGTCCATAAATTCGTTTTTGCTAGGGGAACCGTAATAGATGGTAACCCCGAATCTATGGTAAAGTGACAGTTTTTCCTGAACTGTATCATTTTTATGCATGTCATCCATATCCTTTTTGTCCGCAAAGGATTCCCGTATTAAATGTCTACGGTTTGAGGTGGCGTAAATTAAGACGTTATTTGGCTTTTTTTCCAAACCACCTTCGATGACAGCTTTTAGATATTTATATTCGATTTCAAATTCTTCAAAGGATAAATCATCCATATAGATGATGAATTTATAATTTCGGTTTTTAATCTGGCGGATTACGTCGTTTAAGTATTTAAACTGATGCTTGTAGATTTCAATCATACGTAGTCCGTCTTCATAAAAGGTATTTACCGTAGCTTTGATGCTGGATGACTTTCCAGTACCTGCATCTCCGTACAACAAACAGTTGTTGGAAGGTTTTCCTGTTACAAAGGCTTTTGTGTTGTCATACAACCGTTTCTTTTGATCCTCATAACCGATTAAATCGGAAAACTCAATGTGAGGTATTTTGGAAATGGGAACAATATTACCATCCTCATCCAGGCGAAAGGCCTTGTGAAGTCCAATGGTTCCCACACCAAAGTGTTTGTAAAATAAAGCGACTTCTTTTTGAAATTGTTCTACGTCTTGGGCGTGTTCCAAGGCTTCACACAAATCCAAAATACAGTCCCGGATACGGTGATTAAATACGGCGCCATCCGTATTTTTGTCTTCAAAGTGTTTGATAAAGGATAAATCTGTGGCAAATAAATTCTCCAACACGGAAAAATCTGCTGCAAACAAATCCATAAATATGGAAAAATCCCTTTTGGCGATTTCACTTACACTTCCACCGGAATCTTCTTTGATTTCACAGCCCAAGCTGTAGGCGTTTTCTTTGGAAACCAAAAGATAGGTAAGATAACAATGCCAAATATTACCATAAAAACCATGGGCTGATGCGGTTTCAATCAATCCTTGAATATATTGGAAAAATGCATCTTTTTTTTCTTTGATAAGAAGGCCTTTATCAATTTCTTCGTTTTGGGCCATTTCTAAAATTTCAGAGAAACCGTAAGCTAAGCCGTCTTTTGCAAAACGATATAAAATCAACTGATCTGCTTTCATTTTAGCATTCCTCCTTTGCATTGTAATTTCCAAGGACTTTAAAATGAGAAGTTTCTTCCTGCAAGCCTCTTAAAGCATTTTGAACGGACTCATCTTTTAAGTTTCCTATCAAATCAATGAAGAATCGATATTCCCATTGTTTGTTTTTCAATGGTCTGGATTCGATTTTTGACATATTCAATCCGTTAAAAATAAAGTGGGACAAAATATGGTACAAAGATCCCTCTTCATCTGGAATTTCAAAGGAGATACTGATTTTATTTGCTGAGTTTAAAAACTCTTTTTCTTTTGAAACAATGATAAAACGGGTAACATTGTTTTTTATATCCTGAATGTTTTTTTCAATTACGGATAAGTGATACAAATCTGCATTGATTCCTGAGGCGATGGCTGCGTGATGAATATCTTTGTCTTCATGTACCTTTTTTGCTGCCATAGCAGTGTTTTGGAACGCTTCTGCACTTATGTAGCTGTGTGCCCTTAAGTAGCCGTCACATTGCATAATTGCCTGAGGATGAGAATAGACTTTTGTAATATCCGATAACTTGGCTCCTTCCAATCCAAGCAAACAATGCTGAATAGGAATCTCCTGTTCTCCGATAATGCAAACATCATATTCAGCCAAAAGGTCATAGTTTTGATAAACGGCTCCTGCTGTGGAGTTTTCAATGGGAAGTACCGCATAGTCTGCGTCCCCTTTGGTCAAAGCTTCCATAGCATCCCGCCATGTATCCACGGAAAAACTGGTATGGGTTTGTCCAAAGAAAGTTTCGGTGGCAACCTGGGAATAGGCACCTTCCACGCCTTGGTACACTACCCTGCAATTTTGAAAATCAAAGGCGGATTTTTCCGTAAAGCCATAGTGATTGTCCCTGTTTTGGGCAGCTAAAAGACCATATTGTTTCTTTCGGCTTGTGGACATAATCAGTTCAAACAATTCTATTATGCCTTGACGTTCAAAATCATCCTTAGCAAAGGAAGATAAATGTGAAAGCTTTTCTTCTTCTCTTTGTTTATCGAATACTGGTTTGGTGTTGGCAATTTTGTATTTTGCCACTTCAGTGGTATAGCCCATTCGTTCTTTATAAAGGGCTATAATTTCATTATCTACTCGGTCAATGTCTTTCCTAATTTCTTTTAAATCTTTCATCTTTTCCTTTAATCCAAAACGTCAAAAATAGATAGCTGTGCAGATTGAGGTAATCCGTGAATTACCCCTAACTCTGAAAGTTTATCGATTGCCGTTTGGGATATTTTTCCTCTGGTTTTTATTTCATCTTTTGATGTAAATCTCTTTTGGGAAGCTGCAATTTGTAAGGTCTCTGCAGCGGAATCTCCCAAACCTTCCAATGTATTGAAAGGCGGTAATAATTTACCATCTACTATTTTAAAGTATCTGGCGTCGGATTCATAGAGATCCATGGGTAAAAACTCAAATCCTCTGCAGTACATTTCATGAACCAATCGTAAATCTCGATATAAGTCTTTAATGGTAGCAGAAAGCTTTTCGCCGGCTTCTTCTCTATCATTGATTTCCTGAAGATTTGCTTCTACTGTTGCTTTTCCCTGACACATTTTTTCGTAATCAAAGGCTGTAGCTCTGATGGAGAAAAATGCTGCATAATAAGCCAAGGGGTAATTAATTTTACAGTAGGCCACTCTCCAAGCCATCATAACGTAAGCAGCTGCGTGGGCTTTCGGGAACATGTATTTAATCTTTTCGCAGGACCAGATATACCAATCCGGAACTCCGTGATCAATCATATCCTGCTTCCACTGTGGCCATTTATCTGCTTTTCCTTTGGCTACAATACCTTTTCGTACCGCTTCCATGATTTTAAAGGATTCTTCTGATTCCAGCCCCATATGGATTAAATAGGTCATAATATCATCTCGGGTACAAATGGCTGTGGAAATGGTAGCTTTTCCTTCTTCAATCAAGGTCTGTGCGTTTCCTAACCAAACGTCGGTACCGTGAGCAAGTCCGGCGATTCGAATCAAATCCGTAAATTCCTTGGGCTTTGCGTCTTCCAACATGCCCATAGCGAAGTCAGTACCAAATTCCGGAATACCCAATGTTCCTTTATTACATTTCCAAAGACTTTCACCGTCTTTTAATTTCAAAGCATTGGTATTTTGGAAAAGACTCATAACGTCTTTATCATCCAAGGGAATTGTGGTGGCATCGATGCCAATCAAATCTTCCAAACGACGAATCATGGTAGGATCGTCGTGCCCAAGAATATCAAGTTTTAACAGGTTTTCATCAATGGAATGGTAATCAAAGTGGGTTGTTACAATATCTGTTTCCGTATCGTTGGCAGGATGCTGAATGGGGGTAAAGGAATAAATGTCCTCTCCCACCGGCAATACGATAATACCACCGGGGTGCTGTCCTGTTGTACGACGAACACCTACACAACCTTCCACAATACGTTCGATTTCAGCACGGCGTTTGTGAATACCCCGCTCTTCAAAATAGTGTTTTCCAAGACCAAAGGCGGTTTTTTCCGCCAATGTACCAACGGTACCGGCCTTAAAAGTTTGCCCTTCACCGAAAATAACTTCCGTGTATTTGTGGGCTTTATTCTGATATTCACCGGAGAAGTTCAAATCGATATCCGGCTCCTTGTTTCCTTTAAATCCTAAGAAAGTTTCGAAAGGAATGTCAAATCCTTCTTTGATCATAGGTTTGTGACAGTTGGGGCAATCACAGTCCGGCATATCCACTCCGGCACGTCCGGAATACTGTTTTACTTCCTCAGAGTCAAAATCTACGTAGTGACAAATGGGGCAAATATAGTGAGGACTTAAAGGATTTACCTCAGTAATACCTGCCATGGTAGCGGCAAAGGAGGAACCTACGGAACCTCGGGAACCTACCAAATATCCGTCTTCATTTGATTTCCATACCAGCTTTTGGGCAATGATGTACATTACGGCGTAACCGTTGGAAATAATGGAATTTAATTCTCTCTCCAATCGTTCTTTTACGATTTCCGGCAAATCATCCCCGTAGATTTCATGGGCTCTTCGATAACAGATTTCTCGTAATTCCGTATCGGAGTTTTCGATGACAGGAGGTGCTTTATCCGGTCTTGTGGGTTTGATGTAGTCGCACATATCCGCAATGAGATTTGGATTTTTGATTACAATCTCCTCTGCTTTTTCGTGACCGAGATAGGAAAATTCCTTTAGCATTTCCTCTGTTGTATGGAGATACAAAGGAGCTTGCTGATCCGCATCCTTAAATCCTTTTCCTGCCATAATAATGGCACGGTAAATGGAATCCTCAGGATTTAAAAAGTGAACGTCGCAGGTGGCCACAACAGGTTTGTTCAACTCTTCTCCCAATGCGATAATCTGTCGGTTGATTTCATTTAAATCCTCTTCAGATTCGATTCCATATTTGCTTTCCCGTAGCATAAATGCATTGTTGCCATTGGGCTGAACTTCCAAATAGTCATAGAAATTTGCAATACGGACAATCTCTTCTCTGGAACGTCCAAGTAAGATGGCCTGATACAACTCTCCTTGTTCACAGGCAGAACCGATAATCAAACCTTCTCTGTTTTCCTCGATTAAGCTTTTTGCCATTTTGGGTGACTTGTTAAAGTACTCCAAATGGGATAAGGAAACCAGTTTATAAAGGTTTACACGACCGATATCATTTTTGGCAATTAAAATAATGTGGTTGGCGTGAGAAGATGCAATTCTGGCTTTGGTCATCTTTCCTGCTTCATTTAAAGTATCCAAATCATGGATGTCTTTTTTGTCCAGCTTTTTGCAGAGCTTTTCAAAAATCATGGCGGTACATTCTGCATCATCTACAGCTCGGTGATGATTTTCCAAAACAACCTTTAAGTCTTTTGCCACCGTATCCAGTTTGAAACGCTTTAAATGAGGCAATAAAAACTGAGAAAGTGTAACGGTATCCAAATAGGTAAATTCCCAGCTAATATCTAATTTTTTACACCAGGCTTTAATCACTCCGGTATCGAAATCCGCATTGTGGGCTACCAAAATAGCGTCGCCACAGAATTCTTTAAACTTTGGAAGGATTACGTCCACGGAGGGAGCCTCACGCACCATCTCATCGGTAATATGAGTAAGATTCATAATTTCGTAAGGGATGGGCTCGTTGGGATTTACGAATTCTGAAAAACGGTCGGTAATTACACCATGTTCAAACTTCACAGCTCCGAATTCGATAATTTTACATTTGTTGGCGTTTAATCCGGTGGTTTCCAAGTCAAATACAACATAGGTATCAGACAAAGTCTGCCCCTTGGAATTTGTAACGATTTGTTTGGTATCGTCTACCAAATAGCCTTCGCAACCATAGAGAATCTTAAATTCCGGGTCCTTGGAAAGCACCTTTGAATGGGCTGCAGAAGTAAAGGATTGAACTACACCGTGATCGGTAATTGCCAAGGCTTTATGGCCGAAATTGATGGCCTGAGCCAAAATATCTTCAATATCGGAAACACCATCACTGTCGCTCATTTTGGTATGACAATGAAGCTCCACTCGTTTTTCGGATGAAAGGTCGTGGCGCTTTTCACGAAAGTCCGGAATGGATTCAATTGTACGAATTCTGGAACAGCAGATATCTTTAGAAAAATCATCAAAGCTTACGGTTCCTTTTACTTTTACAAAGCTTCCTTTACCTAAAAGTCCCATTAATTCGGGAGCTTGAGGTGTAGGGATGAATATCTTACAACCTAGGGTATCCGTAAAGTCGGAAATATTAAAGGCAATGATGGTTTTGTTGTTTCTTACATCTCTGCTTTCAATAGATGTAATTTGCCCTCTTAACACGACTTCCCCTATGCCGTCAAAGGTTTCATCTATAGGGGTAGTTTCTTCTACAATGGGTTTAAATCCAAAGAGAAGTCCTGGAATATTGTCTTTTCGGAAGGGCTTGTACAAAGGTTTTTCTTCTTCCACTTCCAAAGCTTCGGTTTTGGGAGCTTCTTTTTTGGCGGTTTCTTTTTTCTTTTCCGGTTCTAAAGCTTTAGCACCATCTTCGGAGGATAGGTCGGAAACTTTGTCTACAATAGATTCAATAGCCCGTTCAATACGCTCTTCCTGAGCTTTGATATATTTACTCTCTTTTGCGTTTTTGTATGAAATATGAATCTGAACGTTTAAATTGCATCTGTCGTGAAATACAACAGAAAATATGTGAAAGATTTCTTCTTCTCTGGCGTGGGCAATGGCTGTGTCTTCTAGGGTAATAATAATATTTTCGCCGTCAAAGTCGAAATCTGCTTTTTTCATAATACTGTAAGTGATGGCACTTACCTTGCCGATTTCTTCAAAAATACTGTCTTTGTACATATCAAATAAGCTCTCTGACGTATAGACATCAGAAAGCTGAAATGATTCGATGATATTTACTTCCATGGTATTTCCGGGGAAGTATTCTTTTTTTATGGCATTCTCCAATTTCCAAATACTGTTTTTGGGAACGAGAGAATTAAACCTAAGATAGATGCGCATCTTATCTTTGGTTTTATTTGTGCTGATACGAAGAATCTTTGCTGATTTCAGAATCGGATTCAATTTATCATCATCAATTTTTGAAAAAAGGTCTAAAAAGTCTTTTTCCATTACGATTCACCCCAATGTAGTAATTCATTTCTCAGTGCATCTAAAAGCTGGTCTTCCGGCATTTTTCGCACTACTTCACCATGTTTGATTAACAATCCTTCGCCGATACCTCCGGCGATTCCAATATCTGCTTCTTTGGCTTCACCCGGGCCATTTACCACACAACCCATAACAGCCACCTTTACGTTGTCCAACTTGATGTCGCTGACCATAGCTTCTACTTTGTTGGCAAGAGAAATCAAATCAATTTGTGTTCTTCCGCAGGTTGGACAGGAAACAACTTCGATTCCACCACTTCTTAATCCCAGTGTTTTCAAGAGCTGCTTTGCGGTATACACCTCTTCTACCGGCGCTCCGGTCAAAGAAACACGAATGGTATCACCAATGCCCTGATATAAGATCATGGCAAGTCCTGCAGAGGATTTAATGGTTCCGCTGCGAAGGGTTCCTGCTTCTGTAATACCTACATGGATGGGATGATTGGTTTTGTCTTTGATTAATTCGTGAGCTTTCACGCACATTAATACATCGGAAGATTTGATACTGATGACCAGATTATCATATCCCAGATCTTCAATGATTTTCACTTTGTCCAAAGCAGATTCTACAAGGCCTTCGGCGGTTACACCATGATATTTTTCTACCAAGTCCTTTTCTAAAGAACCGGAATTTACACCCACACGAATGGGAATGTTTTTCGCCTTTGCTACATCAACTACTGCTTTGATTCGTTCGGTAGAGCCAATATTTCCAGGATTGATTCGGATTTTGTCTGCTCCATTTTCCATAGCTGCAATCGCCAGGCGGTAATCAAAATGGATATCTGCAACCAAGGGAATATGAATCTGCTTTTTAATCTCTCCAAGAGCTTTGGCAGCTTCCATGGTGGGAACAGCGCATCGGATAATATCGCATCCTGCCTGCTCCAACTCCAATATTTGAGCAACGGTAGCATCCACATCCTCGGTTTTGGTATTGGTCATTGACTGAATCAATATAGGATGATTTCCACCGATTACTTTATTTCCGATTTTTACTTCTTTTGTATTCATTCTCATTTCAATCACCTACATTAGTTTTGATATATCACTAATCATAACAACAATCATAAGGGTCATCAATAAGGCAAATCCCACAAGATTTATGGCCCCTTCAATTCGTTCATCTAACTTCTTACGAAGAATACCTTCGATAATAAAGATCAAAAGTCTTCCACCGTCCAAGGCGGGGATTGGCAACAAGTTCATTACGCCAAGGTTTGCGGAAAGCAAAATGGCGATACTGATCATTTGCATTACGGTAACAAATACGCCATAATGCGTAGCCTCTGTATAGCTGTCTCCAATGGTTTTTACGATGCCCACCGGTCCGGACATATCTGATACGTTTAATTGACCGGAAAACAGCATTTTCAGGCTTTGTAGGGCAACATAAATCTGATAACGGATTTCATAGAAGGAATACTTAATTACGGAGAACGCATTCCCCTTTACTCTGGTAGAGTTCCCCTGAATTCCCAAGAAATAGCGCCCGCTTTCTTCATCATAGGAAGGAGTAAGGGTTGTATGGTAAGTGCTTCCGTCACGAAGATATTCCACATCTAAGGTCTCTCCGGCATGGAAAAAAGTATAAATACTGATTTCACTGTAAAAATGAATATCAAATCCGTTAAATGAACGAATCTCATCTCCAGGAAGAAGTCCGGCTTCTTCGGCAGGGTATCCTTCCATAAGGTTTTCTACTACTGGGGCATCATATCCCAAAGATCCAATAAAAATGAGGGATAATAAAAAGGCCAAAATAAAGTTAAACAAAGGTCCGGCAGCTACAATTAAAAACTTTTGCCATAGTGGTTTTTTATTAAAGGCCCTTTCATCACTGCTTTCTTCGTCTTCGCCTTCCATAACACAGCTTCCACCAAAAGGGAGCAAATTGAGACAAAACTTGGTCTCCTTTCCCTGAATGGAAAACAGTGTGGGTCCTAAGCCAAGGGTAAATTCGTTAACACGGACGTCAAATGCTTTGGCTACTGAAAAGTGACCAAGCTCATGAAAAATAATAATAAAACTAAAAATTAATATGGCTACAATAATGCTAACAACAGACACGATCCTTCTCCTTATAAGATGGTTTTAATAAAATCGTAGGTTTCTTTTTCGGTATTTAAAATATCTTCCAATGAAGGATTTTGGATGTACTCTACTTCTGCCATGGCGGCTGCAATGGTTTCCGGTATTTGTAAGAAACGAATTTCTTTGTTTAAAAACATGGCAACTGCCTTTTCGTTTGCAGCGTTAAATACGGTAGGGGTATTTCCTCCTGCGTTCATGGCTTCAAAGGCAAGCTGGAGTCCGAAAAATGTTTCAAAATCAGGCTTTTCGAACTCTAAGGTACCGATATCAAATAAATCTAACTTATCACCGCTTAAGGGCTGACGATAGGGATAATACAACGCATACAAAATAGGAAGTCTCATATCCGGAGTTCCCATTTGTCCAATGATGGCGCCGTCTTCAAATTCTACAGCGGAATGTAAAATACTCTGGGGATGAACGGTAACCTGAATCCTAGAGATGGGCACATCAAACAGCCATCTTGCTTCCATTACTTCCAATCCTTTATTTACCATAGTTGCAGAATCGATGGTTATCTTTTTGCCCATGGACCAGTTGGGATGCTTTAAAGCATCTTCAAGGGTAACATTTTCCAACTCTTCATAAGTCTTTCCCCGAAAAGGTCCGCCGGATGCGGTAAGTAAAATCTTTTCGATCTTTGCGTCTTTTGAGCCCTGTAAGGACTGAAAAATAGCGGAATGCTCAGAATCTACAGGTAAAATTTTAACGCCGTATTCTTTGGCCATAGGCATGATAAGATGACCTGCGGTAACCAAAGTTTCTTTGTTTGCCAGGGCAATATCTTTTTTGGCCTGAATTGCCGCAATGGTAGGACGCAATCCAATCATACCCACAATGGCGGTTACAAGAATTTCAGATGAAGGAATGGTTGCTACTTCAATCAATCCTTCCATTCCGTAAACCACACGAATATTCAAATCTTTTAATTTGATTTCCAAATCCTTCGCATCGGATTCCTCTGATACACAAACAAGTTCAGGCTTGTATTTTCTGGCCTGTTTTTCTATTAAAGCAATGTTTTTACCACAGCTAAGGGCTACAACGTTTAAATCATTTTTTTCATCCACGATGGATAATGTTTGTGTTCCAATGGATCCGGTGGATCCTAAAATAGCTATGTTCTTCAAATGAAGCCTCCTAAATAAAAGATAATAGGCGCGGTAATGATGACACTGTCGAATCGATCCAAGATACCGCCGTGGCCGGGAATCAGTTTTCCGTAGTCTTTGATATCGTTATTTCGCTTAATAGCAGATGCGGCTAAATCTCCAATCATAGAGATCAAAGCTCCAAGCATTGCTCCACAGCTTAACACTATAATTTTGGTGGTATCAATATTCATTGCGTCTTTAAAAATGTAGGTAAAAATTGCGGTTAACAAAGCAGAACCCAACACGCCGCCAACTGCTCCTTCGATGGATTTTTTGGGGCTTAAAACAGGTGCCATTTTGTGTTTTCCAAATAAAACACCCACGCAATAAGCACAGGTATCACTGCCCCATGAACAAAGGAAAATCAACCATACTAAGTACTGGCCAACCCCTTCGATCATTCGGGTTTGATAAATATAGGATAACATAACAGCTACATAAAATATGCCGAAATAGGATGCCATAAATTCCCGAATTTCGTATTTGGGATAGCGAAATACATAAAAGCCTAATAATACGATTAAAAAGCCAATTAAAATAGGGAAGGTAAATCCTTTAGGCAACAGGGAAATAGAGGCATAATATAAGACACAAGCCACATATCCTACATATCCCAAGGAATGATTGTGAATTTTAAATACTCTGTAAAACTCAAACAATCCGATTAAAGAAATTACAAGCGTAGATCCCAACAATATGTATCCACCACTGATAATAAAAAATAATGCCAATATAACCAGAACAATTCCTGATAACAATCTTGTTTTAAACATTTGAAAACTCCTTAAACTTTTCCATATCTTCTGTCACGATTCATATAAGCTTCCACAGCTTCTTTCAGCTCTTTTTCATGGAAATCGGGCCAGGGAACTTCTGTAAAGTAAAATTCCGCGTACGCCAACTGCCAAAGCAAATAATTGGATAACCGTTGCTCTCCGCTGGTTCGAATCATAAGATCCGGGTCCGGAATGTCTTTGGTATCTAAATAAGATGACAAAACCTCTTCCGTTAATGGCAATGAGACGTTGTTTTTCTGTAAATCATCAATGTATTTGTTAACTCCTCGAACAATCTCGTCACGACTGCCGTAGTTTAAGGCAATCTGCATATTTAAGCCGTCAAAATCTTTGGAGTACTCTTCCAAATCTTTGATTTTTTCCTGCATGGAGGTCGTGAATTTTGTAATGTCTCCGATAATGCGAACTCTCATATTGTTGTTTTTGGCCAGCTTTTTACAGGTTTTCATATAGCTTTCCAATAAATCCATTAATGCTTCCACCTCGTTATCCGGACGATTCCAGTTTTCAGTGGAAAAGGCATAAAAGGTAATGTATTTAATTCCTAAATTATGAGCTGCGCGACAGATGGGCTCAACGTTTTTCGCTCCCATGGTATGTCCATAGGTTCTGGGCATGCCCTTGCTTTTGGCCCAACGTCCGTTTCCGTCCAAAATAATAGCTACATGCTGTGGAATATTACTCATAAATATCCTCCTAAAGAAAAAGAGTTTCGCAAAAGCGAAACTCTTGGTTTTAAACTGTCATAATTTCCTTTGATTTCGTCTCTACTGCACTGTCAATCTTTGCAATATAAGAATCGGTAAGCTTTTGAACTTCATTTTCCAATTCTTTGATTTCATCTTCAGAAATATCTTCTTTTGAAAGCTTCTTGAAAGAGTCGTTTGCGTCACGACGAATATTTCGAATGGCTACTTTTGCGTTTTCGCCACGTTTTTTTACGTCCTTTGCCAATTCTTTACGACGTTCTTCTGTAAGCTCTGGAAATACCAAGCGAATTACTTTACCGTCATTGGTAGGATTGATTCCTACATCGGAAGTAAGAATCGCTTTTTCGATTTCCTTTAACATGGAAGGTTCCCAGGGAGCAATCTGAATTAAACGAGGCTCGGGAACGGATACGTTTGCAACCGCCTGAATATTGCTGGGCGCTCCGTAATAATCAACCATTACGTTGTCTAATACGTGAGGATTTGCTCTTCCTGCACGAATAGATGCATATTCATTTAACAATGACTCATATGACTTTGTCATCTTGGTATCATAAGGTACTAATCTTTCGTCCAAAACAATCCCTCCTATACAGTAACAATGGTTCCGTTAAAGTTACCGGATACTGCTTTCACAATGCTGTCCTCTTCCTGTAAAGCAAATACATAAAGAGGCATTTTGTTTTCCATACACATAATGGAAGCTGTTAAATCCATAACCTGAAGCTTTTGAGCGATTACTTCATCAATGGAAATCTTGTCATATCTCTTGGCGTTGGGATTGGTCTTAGGATCACTGTCGTAGATTCCGTCAACAGCCTTTGCCAATAAAATATAATCAGCTTCAATTTCAATTGCTCTCAAAGATGTGCCGGTATCTGTTGAAAAATAAGGATGACCGGTTCCACCTGCAAAGAAACATACCTTTCCCCCTGCAAAGCATTCGTTGGCTAAATCTTTTGAGAAAAGCTTTGTAAATGCTCCACATGCAAATGGTGTCATAATTTCGGTTTTTAAACCAACAGAACGGAAAATCTCTGA
Organism: Lachnospiraceae bacterium; assembly: GCA_024694625.1. Taxonomy (GTDB): domain Bacteria; phylum Bacillota; class Clostridia; order Lachnospirales; family Lachnospiraceae; genus JAILEN01. Next base: position 25,568 of record JAILJP010000114.1, read on the forward strand.
AACGTAAAGGCAATTCATAACAGTTGCCAACATACCGATTTGGTCAGCCTTTGTTCGGTCGATGGTTTCGGATGTACGTCCTCTCCAGAAGTTTCCTCCGCCGATAACAATACCGACTTCGTTTCCCTGTTCAATAATTTTTTTAACCTGATTGGCTACTTTTAAACAGCTGGCTTCGTCAAATCCGGTCTTTTTTTCGCCGGCTAAAGCTTCGCCACTAAGTTTCAATAAAATTCGACTCATAACTTACTCCAAATTACTTTCCGAATACGCTTGCAACGTCAACGTCTGCATAAGCCTGAGAACAGAAACCTTCAATAACAGCACCGTTGTTAATCTGAACAGAACGGGATTTGATATTACCCATAACTACTGCAGATGTATCAACAACAACAGGACCCTGAACATCAATATCACCCTTTACAGCACCTGCGATTACAGCGCTTGTTGCGGAAATATTTCCAACGACTACAGAACCAACGCCAACCTTAACAGTACCGGATGTAGCAACTTCACCTTCAATCTTTGCGTTGTCTGCAAAGAATTCAGAAGAAGCACTGTTACCAACAATAGTACCGGTTACAGTAAGTTTTCCGTTACATCTAACGTTTCCGTTGATGGTACCTTCTACATCGATAGATCCGGTAGAATCCAAATCACCGGTAATCTTCATTCCCTTAGTAATAATAGCGTTTTCATCAGAAGCGGGAGCTGAAGTTTCAACTGTATTTACAATAGCTGCTGCTTTCTCTAATTCCATAGTATCGTTTGTGTCCATTTTAATCTCCTCCGTATATGTAATAGGCTCTTCTTTTACGATTGTTTCTTTGGCAAAATCAGATGATGATGTAACCTTGGGGGCTACGCGTTCTCCCTCTTCTACCTTCTTAGATGCTTTTTCTAACAAACCATCTAATTTGGAAAGTTCAGAATTCACATCAACATCATTATCCAATGTATTGACCATAACTTCTTCTTCCGGTAAAGTTTCTCCACCGGGAATTAATTCGTCAACCGCATCAGAAAAATCCTCTTTAAACTCTTTAAAGAATCCCATTTATATTTACCTCCATTTAGTTATTCCTTATTATTGGCAATTGTCACATGTTGAATCATTTCAGTATCTTCACTAACGGGAAGAATTAAAGCTCCGATTCCCTGTAATTGCTCTATTAATTTCGGCAGTGCTTCTACCGTTGCATTCTTATTATCTGCATCATGCATTAAAACTACCGACGTTTTGTATTTTACCACATCAGACATGACGTTTTCAACCAAATCATCGGAGGAATATGCAACACTTGTCGCGTCTCCACTGGCCACATTCCAATCCAAATAACGGATGCCTTGATCATTTAAGTATTTGATGTATTCTGTCATATCCGCGTTGCTAACCTGGTTGGAGCTTCCTCCGGGAAATCGATACAAATCACATTCTACACCGGTGGTATCATAAATCAGGTTTTGAATACGTTCCAAATCAGATTGGAATGTATCCAATGAAGAATACAAAGCGGAATAATTGTGAGAATAGGAATGCATTGCTATGGTATGACCTTCGTCAACAATTCGTTTATAGACGGCAAGAGAATGTTCATCCTCTCGCCCTACCACAAAAAAAGTGGCTTTGACATTATAATCATCTAAAATATTAAGGATTTCATCGGAATTACTGCTGGGACCATCGTCAAAGGTGAGATAAACTTTTAAAGTATCTCCGGCTTGGGCCAGATTTTCTTCGGCAGTGGCAGAATAATTGGCCAACGCAAGACTATCCGAATCACCGTCTTTGTAAGTAAGCTCAGATGAGTTCTCTTCCAGTTTTGCTGATATTTCGTTTAACTGCTTCTGCAAAGAAAATACCTTAAAGGTTAGCAATCCGATTGCTAAAATGGAAATTAAAATCCAACTGGTAATAAAAGTGACAATGAAAGTTTTCATTCGTTTCACTCTTTTTCTTTTTGCCCGAAGTACATCAATATTTTGTTTTTGCTGAGCATCCATGTGTGCAGACTCCTTATCACTAATTTACAAAAGGCACTATATTTAAAATATAGTGCCTTTCGAAATAATCAAAATATCTTTTTTTATTGGCCCATCTGTTTTGCAACTTCTTCAGCGAAGTTTTCTTCTTTCTTTTCAAGACCTTCACCGGTTTCAAAACGTACCATATCTGTAATAACAAGATCCTTGTTAACGGATTCAAGATATTTAGCAACACTCTGCTTTCCGTCTTCAGCCTTAACATAAACCTGATCAAGCAAGCAAATATCTTTGTACTGCTTGTTGATACGTCCTGTTAAAAGGTTTGTGAAAATCTTGTTTTCAAAAATGCTAGCCTGATTTTCCTGAGCAAGAGTAACAAGAGCTGCTTTTGCTTCGTTGGAAAGGAAGTTAGGAAGATAATTCATGTTGGACTTCTTCTCTTCGAAGATAGCCTTATCTTCATCACTCCATACAGCCTGTGCCTTATCAAATAAATCATTCAAAATAGGCTTAGGCAAAGAGAAAGGATCGCTTAAAGCGTTCTGACGAACGATTTCTTCAATCTTAACCTTTTCATCAGCAGAAATATCATCTTCAGAGATGTACTGAGGATTCATAGCTGCGATCTGCATTGCGATGTTTGCTAAAGCGTCCTTAGAAGCGTCATCGTTTCCGTTCTTTGCAGCAACCAAAACACCGATCTTTCCACCACCGTGAACATAAGAAACAACTGCATCACCAGAAATTTTCTTGAAACGACGGATGGTAAGGTTTTCACCAATCTTAGCAATTTTAGCTGTTAAAGCTTCCTGTACAGTTACGGAAGCATCTTCGTTCCAAGATTCAGCCGAAAATGCATCTATATCAGAAGCGCTGGAATTCAAAGCCTGTTTTGCAACAGCTGCAACATAAGTCTTGAATTCTTCATTTTTTGCAACGAAATCTGTTTCTGAATTTACCTCAACGATTGCTGCGTTATTTCCTTCAACAGCAACATCACAAAGACCTTCAGCTGCAATTCTGCCAGCCTTCTTCAGAGCCTTTGCCTGTCCGTTTTTCTGTAAAAACTCAACAGCTGCATCCATATTTCCGTCAGTCTCATTAAGAGCCTTTTTACAATCCATCATACCTGCGCCGGTAAGTTCGCGCAATTCTTTTACCATAGCTGCTGTAATAGCCATTTTGTTTCCTCCTAGTCAATAATAAAAATTACTCTTCTACTGCATCAAGTTCAGCGTCAGCTGCTGCGCTTTCAGCTTCGATATCTGTAACTTCAACACCCTGGTTTGCTTCGATAACAGCGTCTGCCATCTTAGAAACAATCAACTTAACGGCTCGGATAGCGTCGTCATTTCCGGGGATGATGTAATCTAATTCATCAGGATCACAGTTTGTATCAGCGATACCAACGATAGTCAATCCAAGAGATTGAGCTTCCTGAATACAAATTCTTTCCTTCTTAGGATCTACAACGAAGATTGCATCAGGTAACTTCTTCATTTCCTTGATTCCGCCAAGGTTCTTCTGAAGTTTTTCCTGTTCCTTCTTTAAGTTGATAACTTCCTTCTTAGGAAGAACATCAAATGTTCCGTCTTCTTCCATCTTTTCGATTTTCTTAAGACGTTCAATTCTTGTCTGGATGGTCTTGAAGTTAGTAAGCATACCACCTAACCATCTCTCGTTTACATAGTACATTCCGCAACGAGCAGCTTCTGCAGCTACAGTTTCCTGAGCCTGTTTCTTTGTACCAACAAAAAGGATGGTACCTCCCTGAGAAACGATGTCGAAGATTGCATTGTAAGCATCATCAACCATTCCTACAGACTTCTGAAGATCGATAATGTGGATACCGTTTCTTTCAGTATAGATGTAGGGAGCCATTTTAGGGTTCCATCTTCTTGTCTGATGTCCAAAGTGAACACCTGCTTCTAATAATTGCTTCATTGAAATAACACTCATTTTCTTACCTCCATGGTTATTCTTCCATATGTTGTTTACGGCAAATCAAACCGATTTCGGCACCATCTTTTGCCGCCCAATCATATGTGTATAATATTAAAGCCTTTGGTAGTTTATCATAAGCCATGTAAAGATGCAAGGAAAAAATGCCAATTCCCTAGTGGGAAATGGCATTTGCAATTTCTTCGTATGTAGAGCCCTTTGGAATCTCATAAGAACCGGTGGAAATGGTCTTATCATATCCGTTATCCTCCAAAAACTGGTTGAAGGTATTTGGGTCATCAATCAATCCTGCATGATAGAGGTTCTCACAAATCTTTGAGGAACCTTCTCCCGGAGTTACCACAAAGGTAACACGCTCACTACTGCTTGAACTTTCGGAAGCAGTCTCGTTGGAACTACTATTGTCATCTTGAGATTCACTTTCACTGGACTCGTCTTCATCTGTGGAAGCATCGGTGGAACTATCGTCACTTTCCTCCTCTGTAGAGGTATCGGTGGATTGATCTTCTCCATCGGTCTCATTGGACGCTTCTTCATCTTTCGTCTGGTTATCTTCTTTTGTTGTGGTTCCTTCGGAAGTCTCCATACCTAAAGCCTTAGCTTTTTCTATGATTTCTTCATCTGAAAGTGTAGGTTCGTAAAATACCAAAGATACGGCAAAAATGATTACCGTAACTAATATGCCCACACCCATTCCTCTTAAAAAATATTTTGAACGCATATTATACTCCGTCGTACAATCCTAAGATTAGTTTGATTTCTCCAATACCAATTCCACATTTTTTGGCTATTTCCACATCGTTAAATCCGTCTTTGTGAAGCGAAATAACTTCTTTTTTGATTTGATCTTTGGATTTTTGTGAATCAAGCTCTTCTTCTTTTTGTGAAGCTTCTGTTTCATCTAGTTTTTGAATGAAAGCTTCCTTTAGACTTTGAACATCAGATTCAAAATGCAGTTTCTCCGATTCTTCCATTTCAGCTTTTTGCTCTGAAACAGAGATTTGTAACTCTTCCAGTTCTTTCAGTTTCTCTTCAACGGATACTTTTATGTTTCTAAGGATGCTTTGCTGATTTTGGATTTCAGAAACGATTCCAGTAATGTTTTCCTGTTTGTCATTTAGCATTTGATAGATAAACATAATCTCGTCGTGGGATTTATTCATGGTTTCTAAAATAGTATCGGAGTACTCTCCGATATTTAAGAGCTTTTGATTTGTATCCTTGTCTGTGGCTAGTTCTATTTTTTCAATTGCGCTCTGAACCTGTTCGTCAAAAAGAGCATCTAGTTTTTCGGAAGCATTTGATACTTCGTTTTCAACAAATCCTTTTACTTCTTTTTCAGATAACTTTTTAATGAGTTCAGTATCAGAAGAAGACAGCTTTTCCGTAAAGAAAAAGCTGCCGATAAAACACAATAATCCGGTTATAAATAAGGCGATTTGTAATGCCGTCATTTTGGTTCTCCTAGACTGTCATATTAAAAGTGGGGTGTTTGGGTTTCACTTTTACGCTTCCATCCCCCATTTTTTGAGTTTTTTTCGGTGGGGTATGCTTACGGTTTTGATTTCCCTGATAACCGGTGCCGTCTCCACCTTCTGCGTCGGAATCATTTTCTGCAACGTTGTCGTGTTCTTGAACCGTTGTGGTGGATTGCTCTGCTTCCTGCTTCATTACTGTAGTTGCAAAATCCTGCTGAACCAGAGGTTTTTGTTCTTCCTGAGATTTGGTTGTACTGAGCTCAGAAGTATTCTGAACCATTCCGTTAAAATCAATTGGTCGAATAGACATAACAAGTGACTCCTATAAATTTGTGATGGTTATTTCTCCATTTTTCTTTTCAAAAACACAGTAAGAACGTTTATCTTTGGTGGTCATGGACATATCTGAAATAGTGATATTCACACCGGGATAAATGTCTCGACTAATCACAACTTTTGCATGTTTGGAGTTTAGCAATTCCTGGTGAAGACTGTTGAAGTTCATACGGTCTTCTTGAAGTCTTTGCTTATACTCCCTTAATTCTACCATTAATTTGTTTAAATACATTAGATTCTTTTTATCTAATTGTTTACCGCTTTTTAAATAATCCTGATAGGTTTTGATGATAGGATTAATTTTATTGATTTTTTGGCTCAAGGCTAAAATACTCTTTTGCAAAATGGAGTATTGAGCCTTTTTGTCCGGAGCCATACCAACCTCAATCTTGGTCATTGCTCCCATGGAAGAGCCAATAATTCTGGATTCTACTTTTCCTCCGGCACGAATGGTTCCGCCGGTAATAAATCCTTTTTTATCATTTACAAATATATCCTCGGTGGCAGAAACTTCACTGTATAAAATAGATCCTGTTTCGATGTAACCACCGGAAAATACTTTGGCATTTTCAATGAACTGAATAATTACATTACTTTTAGAATTGATGACACCTTTGTTCATGCCGTGGATTCCACATTTTACAATTACCTGGCCACCGGCTTCGATAAGGGCATCCTCCACCACACCATCAATAATAACATCTCCACTGGCATGGATTTCAAATCCACCTCTTACAGAGCCTTTTACGTGAACGTTTCCGCTGTAATCAATATTTCCTGTGGATGTGTCAACATCAGCAGGTACTTCATATACATCGGATACAAAAACCTGTTCGCCAATTAAAGAAACATGCCCGGTAACTTCAGAATAAATCTCTGTTTTTTCTTCGTTAATGGAAATATTTTTTCCGTATGAAAGTTTTGTAGATTTTACTGTACGTGTGGGTATCTCCCGTCCCATAACGTCTTTTCCGTTTGCTCCCTTGTCTTCAGGAATCAAGCGAGCCAAAAGATCACCTTTGTTTACGGAACAAATGGTATTTAATTCGTGATAATTCACAGATCCGTCTTCGTTATGTTTGGGTTTTAAAGAAGGATTTGTATTGAAGAAGTATTCAATCTTTGCATCCCTTCCGATTAAAGGTTGTTTACCTAAAGCAAACACATAATCGGTTGCATAGAGTCGTTCTTCAATAAAACTCATAATGGCATCTTGATCAATGCCATAGATAACACCTTTTTTTGTTAATTCCCCAAGAATATCTTTAACGTTTATGTTTTGACCACCAAAAGAAGCCGGATAAAACCGGCAAGTAACCTTCATTTTGTCAAGGCTAACTTTGGTAAACATCATTTCCGAAAACTCAATATCAGGACAAATGCCCAAATCCATTGTGTCTTCTTCCGTTCCGGAAATGAAACTTTTAAACATAAACTTGTCGTACGCATTTATCTCATGCGCTGCCAGAAAATCTTCTGCTTCCTTTACCGATAAAGGCATGCCGCCTTCTTTCGGTGGATAATAATGGCAAATCGCATTTGAATCGCATATCTCTATTTGGATGTATGCATTCAACTGACTCATATGTTCCAAACCCCCACTAAGAGTCCGTAAGAATATTCATGTACGGTCCCATCTTTTTTCTCATCTTAAGTAAAGCTTTTGTATGTAACTGTGAAACCCTTGATTCCGAAACATCCATTACTTTCGCGATTTCCTTAAGATTTAAATCCTCGTAGTAATAATAAACAATTACCGATTTTTCTTTCTCGGTAAGTAATTCCAGTGATTCAGCAAGCATCTTCGATAATTCATCTTTCGAGATGGACTCTTCAGGCTGAATAAAATGAGAGTTGGATGCACCGCTGTCCATAACAGGTTCGTTTCCTGCTTCCATAAACTCATTTAATGATACCAAGTTGGTGACTTTCATTTGAGACTGCCACTCAGTATATTCTTTGCCGGATAAACCTAATTCATCGGCAATCTGATCATCTGTAGCAGCTTTACCGGTTCTAGCCTCCACGTTTTTAGAAGCTTCTTCAATCTTTTTTTGCTTCTGTCGGATGGTTCTCGGAATCCAATCCATCTTTCGGATTTGATCCAGTATTGCACCTTTAATTCGTAAACTAGCATAAGTCTCGAATTTTACATCTTTGGATAAATCATATTTATCAATAGCGTCTATTAATCCAAAAACTCCGTAACCAACCAAATCATCGTATTCTACATTGCTGCCCAAATACATATTCATTTTACCTGCAACAATTTTCACCAACGGCGCGTATTCTACAATAATCTTTTCGCGAAGCTCTGCTGTGGGTTTCTTTTGATATTCATCCCACATTTTTTTACGCATTACATCATTCATAAGGTCAACCCCAGGGATTATTCATCGGATTCTTCGTCCTCATATGAATTGCGAGACTCTTCGTCTTCGCCATCTGTAGACGACTCCTGCGCTTCAGATTCAAAAATCCCAACATCCTTTTCGTTTTTTAATGCAAGATTCATTATGATATAGGCAATATATCCAACGAAATAAAAGATTAATACACTGAAAAACAGTCTTTTGACAAACACCCCAAATTCCACTTGCAGTAATAAATTGATCAATGCAGTAATTGCTGCAGCAATCAGCATTACCAACAAAGGAAGAAATTTAAGTTTTGAATCTTTTTCCATAATAAATCTTTCCGGACTTAAATGGTCTTTTCATCTTTTCCCACTGCTTTTATTAAATAACGTCCGTCTTCGCTATATAATTCTACAGTACGTCCGAAGTTCAAGCCACAATCCTCTGATATTAGCCGAATTCCCAGTTCCTTCAGCTTATTTCTGCTTGCCTGAGCATTTTTTTCACCAATGTTAATACTGGAAGCATTGGCACCACTCATGGCGAACATCTTTGCTCCACCGGCAATTTTGGCTACCATTCTGGTTTTACTAGCACCGGCTGCTATCATATCATCATATAATTTTTGTATTCCGGTATCGGCAAATTTTGCAATGTTTGAATTGTTACGAATTGCTGTACTATCCGGCAGCATTATATGAGCTAACCCCGTTACCTTCGTTTGAGGGTCATATAATGCAATCCCAATACAAGAGCCCAATCCAATAGTTGTAAGATTATCTGGCGCCTTACAAACCTTAAGATCTGCCATACCGACCTTAATCATCTGTCCCATGCACGTCTCCCCTTTACAACTAAATCGGAACTCCCAAGGCACTTAAAATCTTTGCGTAAGAATCACCTTCTGGCATAAGAATAAAGTACCCGCTAATACCAAGTTCATCACCAATTTCTGTTTTAATAATCAAAGCATTATCGCTTATCATACCAAACTGTATTGCCGGAACGGAAAGTATTGCTCCTGCCATATCCACCGCAACATAGGGAATGGTTGGAGTTATGGTTAAATTTGTTAAACCAGACAAAGCATTTAAGTATGCTCCGGCAATAATGTTTCCGATTTCTTTGATGGCGGATAAATCCATTTCGTCAAAATCTTCGTTGTATTCCGGATCTCTCATCATCATACGGTTAACCAAATGATGGGCTGAGGATAAATCCAACAAAAACATCATGCTTCCTGTAATGTCTGTTTCAACTCCGAGCATAATACCAACGATAATATCTTCTTCAGAACCGATAATACCGCCGATTTTTTCAACCGGAGTCAAATCAACCATAGGAACACTCATGTCCACTTTCAAAGAAAGCATATTGGCGATGGCAGTTGTTGCATTACCAGCGCCAATATTGCCGATTTCTTTTAGGACATCAATATATTTGTCATTAATTTCTTCTACACTGATATCTGACATATTGAAACCTCTTATGATACAGCTACTTCATCAACAATGGAATTGATTTCGAAGATAGAGATTAACTCATCTCCGCTCTTACCGATTCCGTTGATGTATGTATTTCCTTGTCTCTTAGAATTTTGAGCAGAACGATCGATTTCGGATTCTCCGAGAGAAATAACTTCTTTTACCTCGTCAACCAAAATTCCTACCAATCCCTGAACCTCTAATTTTAAAATAATGATTCTGGACTGATTGGTAATTACGTCCTCTCCTAATCCCATTTTGTTTCTGGCACTCATAACCGGAACGATTTCACCACGTAAGTTGATGATTCCGGGATAATATGCGGGTGCCTTAGGTACTCTAGTAATCTTTTGCATACGAACAATATTGTCAACAAGAGAAATGTTAATACCATATTGTTCACTACCGATTTTTACGACGATATATTGGACCTTCTCCTCTTCCGTCATATCTAATTCATTTGCCATGGTATAACCTCCCTTAAATCAAAGTATTTACATCAATAATCAATGCAACTTCACCATCACCTAAGATGGTAGCACCGGAAATCAACTTGTTGTTCTCGATTACTTTTCCGAGAGACTTAATAACGATTTCCTGTTGTCCCATAAGATTATCAACTACCAATCCTGCGTAGCTGTCGCCCTTTTTAACAACAACAACGGTTAAGTTCTCAGGTTCTTCTTCTCTAGGTTCGCAATCCAACAACTGATCCAAACGGATAATGGGAATTACAAGTCCTCTTAAATGGATTACTTCTTTTGCTTCTACGTATTTAATATCGTTGATGGAAATATCTTCAATATTCATAATGCTTCCTAAAGCAATTGCATATTTTTCGTCTCTGATTTCTACCATCAAAGCCTGGATAATTGCTAATGTCAAAGGAAGTCTTACGGTAAAGGTAGAACCCTGTCCAAGCGTGGATTTAACTTCTACGTCACCGCCTAAAGCTTCGATGTTGGACTTAACTACATCAAGACCAACGCCTCGGCCGGAAATATCGGTAATCTGCTTTGCCATTGAGAATGAAGGCATAAACAAGAAATCGATAATCTCTTTCTGAGAAAGGTTTTCAGCTTCTTCTTCGCTAACAAGGCCTCTTTCGATGGCTTTGTTTAATACCTTTTCAGTATCGATTCCGCCACCGTCGTCACCAACCTGAATGATTACGTTATTACCTTCCTGGAAAGCGTTTAAGAAGATAGAACCTTCTTCAGGTTTTCCAGCAGCCTTACGTACTTCAGGAGACTCAATACCGTGGTCAGCTGAGTTTCGAAGTAAATGCTGTAAAGGATCACCAATCTGATCCACTACAGTACGATCCAACTCTGTTTCCTCACCTGTCATAACCAATTCCATAGGCTTATTCAGCTTTCTGGACAAGTCACGAATCATACGAGGGAATTTATTTACTGTACTTTCGATAGGTACCATTCGAACTTTCATAACAGATTCATGAAGGTTGGTGGTAATTCTCTCTAAGTATTCTATTTGTTCATGTAAGCTTTGAGAATCATATTCTGCTCCGGAAGTATCCATAGAACTAATGGAAACAATGGAGTTCTTTGCAATAATCAACTCGGAAACCTGATTCATTAAAGCATCCAACTTTTCGATATCCACACGAACGGTACGAGCGGTAACCGGTTTGTTTGCTGCTTTTTTTGCAGGGGCTGAAGATTTCTGAGAAGCCTTTGCTGCAGGTTTTTCTGCTGCGGGAGCAGGTGCAGGAGCTTCAGTCTTTGCTTCTTCCTTAGGAACTTCTTCTACAGGTTTTTCGTACATTTCAGCGGTAACTTTGCCGATATCAACAGATTCGATTTCAGAAACTGCTCCAACAGCAGATTTCATAGCTTCGATATCTGTGGAATCGGAACTGATAATACAGCTGAATGCTAAATCAAACTTCTCGTCTTCAATATCAGAAGATGAAGGATCGTAATGAAGAATCTCACCAAAATCTTCTAACGCTTTGAATACAAGGAAGGCACGAGCTGCTTTTAACAGACATTCCTTCTGAACGTGAATGGTAAGACCATATATGTTTAAGCCACTTTCTGCAGCTTCACGGATTTTGGAAATATCATTCTCGTCAAGCTTTAAAGCTTTATAATGATCCTTACCGTTGGGGTCTTCAGAGTCTGTGGACTCTTCTACAGCTTCTTCTGCTGTTTCTTCGGGAGCTGCTTCTGCAGAATCTCCAGAATCATCGCTTCCGCCATCTCCTGCTGATCCATCAAGGTAAGCATTTAATTTTTTAATTAATACTTCGTTGTCTTCGGTACCTTCATCAGAAGTGGATTTAACATTATCAAGATAAGCCTCAATGGCATCCAAACAGTTAAATAACAAGTCAATCATTTCACTGTTTACCTTGATGTTGTCATTTCGAACTTCAGAAAATACGTTTTCCATATCATGGGTCAAATGCTGCATACGCTTGAATCCCATGGTACCAGCCATACCCTTTAAAGAGTGAGCTGCACGGAAAATTTCGTTAATAGTGTCTTTGTTTTCAGGTTCGTTCTCTAAGATCATAATGTTATCGCTTAGAGCCTGAATGTGTTCGCTTGTTTCGTCGATAAAAATATCGAGATATTGACTTACATCCATCTTTTAGACCCCCAGTTTCTTAATAATTGCTTTGGAAATTTCGGTAATCGGCGCCGATTCGTCGGATAATCCGGCTTGATCCGCTGCTTTCGGCATGCCATACACAACGCAGGTGTCTTCGCTTTGGGTAATACAATATATGCTCTTTTTCGCACCAAGTTCTGCTATACCGTTCGTTCCGTCACTTCCCATACCGGTTAATACCACACACAAAATATTTTTTATCGGTAGTTCAGCAATGGAATGAAATGTTACGTCTGCACAAGGTTTTAAGTTGTTGAAAGCCGGTGCATCGGACAAGGAACAAATCATTTTACCGGATGCGTTTGTCTTAATCTCTAGGTGCTTTCCACCAGGAGCAATATAAACGTAATCATCCTTTAAGACTTCTTTGTCCTCCGCTTCCTTTACTGTTAAATTTGCACTTTCGTTAATTCGTTCTGCTAAAGAAGCCGTAAACCCTTTGGGCATATGCTGTACCACTACGACCGGAACATGCAATCCACTGGGAAGCATAGGCAAGCAAGTGCGTAATGCCTGGGGTCCGCCAGTAGAGGAAGCGATTGCCACCAAATCAAACTTTCCGCTAACGGAATGATTTCCTCGGGTCGCTTTATTCATCCTAGGGATTTCAAAAGCTTTTTGCTCTTCTTTTGGAACTTCTCTTTTGATCGTCGGTTCAATATGAGAATTAACCGCGATATTTAACGATTTTTTTAAGCTAACCGTAAAGGATTCTCGTTCTTGTGCAGATAAATGATACGGTCGAACTACAAACTCTACAGCTCCGTTATCAAATGCCTTTACCGTCATGTCTCGGTCTTCTTTCACGGATGAAGAAATAGCTATAATCGGTATGGTGTTTCCATCCGACTTTAAACTCTTCATCACAGTCAAACCATCCATCCGCGGTAAAGATACATTCATAGTTATAACATCAAAACTGCCAAATTCTGAAATTCTTCGATAAGCACTCTGCCCGTCAGAACAAACATCGACAACTTCGAACCCTTGTATGGAATTGATTATATCACACATGAGCTTCCTCATGAGTGCAGAGTCATCCACAACTAAAACTCGATACATATCTACCTCTGTTCTTTCTTTCTTATCTTTCGCTCTTCCTCGAAAATATATCGAATGATTGATTCCTGCATTTTGGATTCTTTAAAAATAAATTTAAAACGGTATGAATAATTCTTGGAATCCGGCACCTTTTGTACCGCAATCAGCTTCGCCAATAATTCAACCTTTTGCTCCTCCCCACGATTTTCTATAAAGAATTCAAGGAAACAATAATTTACATCTTCAATTTTTTGTTCGCAGACGGCTCTTAAACCGCCGCCACTTATATCTACGATCATTCCGGAAAGTTTTGGATGGCGAATGGCCTCTTCCGGATCATCCAAAATCATATAGATTTCGTTCATATCATCTATATGTTCCACATAATCTTCCATACCTTTAAACACCAAAGGCATTAAACAATTCAATCGATAATACTCACGTCTTTGGAAACGTTCAAGCTTTGTAGTTAATTCCGCACGGAGAAGATAAAAGTTCCCTCTTTTGAATCTTTCTCGTATGGTACCTGTGGCTTTATACATTCCGTTTTCAGATATAAATATAAACTCGTAACGCAGATTAACAGGTAAAAGTAATAACTTGCCTTCTCGTGTAGGCATATCTAACTCTAAATAACCGTCATCGGTTATATCAAATATTCGACTGACAAAAACTCTTGCTTCATCATTTTGATTACGTTCTCGATTGGCCTCTTGAGCCAATCGTATGTTTACCTTTTGACCCGGTTTTATTTCTTTAAAAACCATAATCAACTCCTATTTTTTTATGAAGCTATTGAAAAATCGGAACAACCCCTGGCTGCTTCGGTCAGAAAGTTCATTTCCCAATAGTTTGTTTGCCAGATCATAATAGGCTCTGGCAGATTTAGAAGCAGGTGACGAAAGAGAAACGATTTGCTGATTTCGTACTGCTGTTTCTAATATTGTATCATAAGGAATGTTTCCTAGGTAGTTAAGATTTCCGTTTAAAAACTTTTTTACAACGGAATTTAATTTGGTATATACAGCCTTTCCTTCATCTTCTGTGGTAACCTTATTTGCTACCACATGAATACGAGGCTGATTTTGCTGATATTCCTTATTTTTGTATACTGATTTAACCAATGAATAGGCGTCTGTAATGGAACTGGGTTCTGGAGTGGTGATTAAAAGTACATCCGGACTGGAAAGTACAAACTCCAAAACAGTATCGGATACGCCTGCTCCTGTATCAATGAGCAATATGTCGCAATAATTGTTTAATTCCGATAATCCATAGATTACACCGTTTAATTGGTCTTTGTTTAAATTGTTTAATTGTAAGATGCCGGAACCTCCGGAAATAAACCCGATTCCTTCTGGTCCTTCAGTAATAATATCGGATAATTCTAAATCTCCGAACACATAATCAGAAAGATTGTGCTTGGGGATTGTACCAAACATAACTTCCACATTAGCGGTACCGAAATCTGCATCTAGAATTATAACACGTTTTCCTAATTTCCGAAAATGCAAGGCCAGATTTACAGCGGTATTTGACTTCCCTACGCCGCCCTTTCCGGAAGTAATAGTGAAAATCTTAGCCTCCTGGACCATATTAACATTTTGGGCCTTTACTACATTTCGAAGAGACTGGGCCTGATCCATTTATTGACCTCCCAAAAGCTGTTTCACAATTTTTTGAGAATCGATGATTTCAATGTCATCGGGAACATTTTGTCCTGTAGTAACATAAGACAAATCGGAATTCGTGTACAATTTCATGTTTAGAATATTTCCGTATGCTCCTGTCTCATCCAATTTCGTAAAGATTAATTTGAAATTTGTAAAGGTTTTATAAGTATCAACGATTTCTTTTAAATCATGGTATTTGGTGGTTGCAGACAATACAAGATAGATTTCCTTTTCGTATTCGTCAAAAACCGTAGCCAAAAGTTTCTTTAAATCGTCTTTTTGTACCTGGTTTTTGTGAGAAAAACCTGCGGTATCAACCAAAACCAAATCCATATCTGAATACTTTGCAACTTCGTTATTGAAGTCTTCTACATCGTATACAATGGATACCGGTGCAGACAGAATATCCGCATAGACACTTAACTGATCGGTTGCAGCGATTCGATAGGTATCTGTAGTAATAAAAGCAACGTTTTTCTTTTGCTCAATTTTGAATTTTGATGCAATCTTTGCAATGGTAGTTGTTTTACCTACGCCGGTAGGTCCGATTACAAAGATAATTTTAGGCTTCTTTTCAGAAAGTGTAATTACACTGGGTTTTCCAAATTTTAACACCAGCTTTTGGTATACATTGGAAATTAAATAATCCAAGCTGCTACCAGAGGTGAGAACGTTGTCCAAATCATCCAAAATCTGGTTTACATATTTTTCATCTACTTCGTTGTCCATTAAAATGTTATATAGCATTTTCAAAAAGCCAAGCTGCTCTTTGTGATTCAAGGATGTAGGTTGAGATGTACGAGGTGTAGTTACAGGCAAAGTACCTGTATTTTGCTGATTCATTTCAGAAAAAGGCACAAAAGGCTTTTGAACAGCTTCAGCTTTTTCTACCATTTCACTGATTTCACGAAAAGCACTTTTTAAATCCTGCTCGTTTACATTGGGAGAAACCACCGGTGTTTCCGGCTGCTTTATAGGCTGAAGGTCAATTGCTTCATCTGCCACTGCAGAAAAGTGATTTCCAAATGTCTCTGGTTTCTTTTCAGGAATTGGAGAAAAGGTACGGTTTTGCTCGGCTTCTTCAATGGCGGCAGTAACCTCAAACATAGGGGCTTTAAAGATTCCAAAGAATCCCCCTTGCTTTTGCTCTTTAATATTCATAATTACAACTTGATTTCCAAGTTCTGCTTTTGCAGCTGCAATTGCTTCTTCTTTTGTTTTTCCGATGAATTTCTTGATTGTCATTTTACGCTGTTACCATTCCTACTGATTTTAGTTCCACATTTGACTCAACTTCATTATATGATACTACGATTAAATCATCAAAGTAATCATCTGCCAGTTTCTTGAAGTACATTCTTACAATAGGTGAACAAACTATGATGGGGGTTCTTCCCTGATCTTCCATTTTTTTCATTTGCTCGCCGCAATTGTCCATAATGGCACGTACTCTTTGAGGATCCAAGGTGAGGTAAGCTCCCTGTTCGGTCTGCTTAATGGAGGACATAATCTCCTGTTCTACCTTTGGATCAACGGTAATTACATAATTTTCTTCATTGGGGGCAAAATATCGGCCGGAAATGGCACGTTTTAAGCCCTGTCTTACATATTCGGTTAAAACATCCGTATCTCTTGTGGCGGAGGCTCTATCCGCTAATATTTCAAAGATTGAAAGCAAATCTCGAATGGAGATGCCTTCTTTCAAGAGGTTTTGAAGAATCTTTTGTACTTCTCCAAGGCCCAACAAAGAAGGAATCAATTCGTCTACCAATACTGGATTTGTTTCTTTCAAATTGTCTACAAGGTTTTGTACATCCTGACGGGTCAAAAGTTCAGAAATATGACTTCGGATTACTTCCGTAAGGTGGGTTGCAATAATGGAAGGAGGATCAACTACGGTGTAGCCCAAACTTTCCGCACGCTCTCTTTGGGATTCGGAAATCCATAGTGCAGGCAAATGGAAGGAAGGTTCGAAGGTTTCAATACCGGTAATCTCTTCTTCTACATATCCGGGGTTCATGGCCATATAGTGGTCAAACATAATCTCCCCTTCTGTCACCTGAATACCTTTGATTTTAATAATATATTGGTTGGGATTCAGCTGAATATTGTCTCGTAAACGGATAATGGGCACTACAGTACCAAGTTCCAAGGCAATCTGCCGTCGAATCATAACCACACGGTCCAATAAATCTCCGCCTTGGTTTACGTCGGCAAGAGGAATAATTCCGTAACCAAATTCCAATTCGATGGGATCCACAGACAAAAGGGAAACCACGTTTTCTGGCCGTCGTATCTCTTCTGCAGCCTCTTCCTCTTCCTGTACTTCCGCTTCGATGCTTTCCACTCCAAGAGTTTTTTGCATATTGTAACCAACAAGAAGCATAATACCTCCAAAGGCAACAAACAAAGGTGTACTTAAAGGTGTTGAGAAGGCTAAGAAAACCATTACAAAGCCTACGATAAACATAACCTTTGGAAGACCAAAAAGCTGTTTGACCAAAGTTCCAGAGAAATCTGCACTTTTGGCACCTTTGGTAATCAAAATACCGGTTGCCAAGGAAATTGCCAAAGAGGGAATCTGAGAAGAAAGTCCATCACCGATGGTTAACAAACCATATTGGTTAATGGCATCGACCACAGACATACCCTGTCGAGTAACTCCCATGATGGTTCCACCCAAAAGGTTAACAAAGGTGATAATCAGACCTGCGGTAGCATCTCCTTTTACGTACTTCGTAGCACCGTCCATAGAACCAAAGAAAGAAGATTCGTCTTGAAGTTTTTGTCTTTGTGCGGATGCTTCCTGATCTGTAATTGCACCGGTATTCAAATCCGCATCGATGGCCATCTGCTTACCGGGCATAGCATCCAAGGTAAATCGTGCCGTTACTTCAGCTACACGCTCAGAACCTTTATTGATTACCACGAACTGAATAATAATCAAAATGATAAATACAATGGCACCAATAATAATGTCGCCGCCACCAACGAACTGTCCAAAAGTGGTGACTACGTTACCGGGATTACCGGTAGAAAGAATTAATCTTGTGGACGAAACGTTTAGGGAAATTCGAAAAATTGTTGTAAACAAAAGAATGGTAGGAAAATTTCCCATATCTAATACTTCCTGAACAAAAAGACAGTTCATTAATACAATGAGTGCAAAGGAAATATTTAATGCCAGCATGGCATCCAACAAAAAAGAAGGAATGGGCACAATGAAAAATACAATCGCCGCCAACAAGTATACAGCAATTCCTACGTCGGTTTTCTTAACGGCAAAATCCATATGCTTCCTCCTTCCTTATTTATTCAAAAAACTATGCTCTTCTACCTTTTGACTGGTAAACAACAGCCAGAATTTCGGCTACAGCCTGATACAATTCCGGTGGAATCTGCTCTCCCACGTCTACGGTAGTATAAATTGAACGAGCCAACATTTTATTTTCTTTAATTACTACGTTATTCTCTCTGGCGATTTCTTTGATTTTTTGAGCCAGATACTCTTCACCTTTTGCCACTACAATGGGGGCAGGTGCTTTTTCAATATCGTATTTTATTGCAACTGCAATATGGGTCGGGTTTGTAATAACCACATCCGCCTGAGGTACGGATTGCATCATACGTCTTTGAGAAGCTTCTCTCATTCGTTGGCGCTGCTTTCCTTTAATCTGAGGATCTCCTTCGGCGTTTTTATACTCGTCTTTGACTTCCTGCTTGGTCATCTTTAGGTCTTTTTTGTATTTCCACTTATGGTAAATGAAATCTGCAAACCCTACCACCAATAACACAAGGCTTATGCGAAGCCCGATATCTAAAACCAAAGTACCTATTTGCGCAATGGCAGCATAAAGTGGCACTTCATAAAGGATAAATAATTCGTTAACATGATCTTTGATCATGGTGTAAGCAATAATAAAAATAACTGCAATCTTCGCCAAGGACAGGAGAAGATTTACAATGGATTGCATAGAAAACATGCGCTTAAAGCCATTGACTGGATTGAACTTGTCCAACTTTGGCTTTAATGGTTCCGCAGAAACCTGAAATTTAAACTGCAATCCGTTACTTAATACGGCAACCAAAAATCCTACAGCCAAAAAAGGAGCCAAAATCAAAAACATCTGTAAGATTCCGTAGAGTAAAAGATTTCCAGTGGAACGAATGGTAAGTCCGCTTCCATCGCTTTTTACCAGCTGTGGAATCATATAGGTGTAAGCCCAAGTAAACAAATCTATAAAATGGTCGCCTATATATTTTACAAAGATTCGAATGGACAAAAACGCTGCAATCAGTTCTATTGCATGAGACAATTCCTGACTTTTTCCTACCTGACCTTTTTTTCTGGCATCTTCCAGTTTTTTACTGGTAGGTTCTTCGGTTTTGTCATCTCCAAACATTTGGAGGTCGTATTTTAATACGGTTTCCAAATCAATACATTCCTTCCACTACATTTCTCATCATGGTGCTCATTTGCTGGAAAATATAGTTACAAATTTCCGGAAATAAAAATATCATTACGTATAGCACGCATAATCCGGCCAAAATTTTTATCTGAATGCCAACAGAGAACATATTCATCTGCTGGGCTACTTTTGCCATAATACCTAAAACACAGTTCATGATTAACATGGTGGCAAACACCGGTAAAAATATACGAAAACCAATGACGAATACATTTGTCATATACTGCGTCATGGATTTAAGCAATACGTCGGTTTCAAATTCTGCCCCACCTAAGGGAATCAGAGTAAAAGAATCCACGATGGCACGCACCACAAACTGATACATATTGGTTATGATGAAAAAAAGCATCATAAAATAATAATACAGGTTTCCCGTAATCGTTACCTGCGCATTGAAGTTCGGATCATATTCCTGTGCCATACCGATACCAATATCCACATCAATTATGTTTCCGGCAAACAGTATAATCGAACTACAAATATAGGCAGAAAAACCAATCAGTAAACCTGTAATCGCTTCTTTCAGAACCAAAACAGAATATCCTAAAGTAGTCATGTAAGATACTTCTGTAGGTTCTATCGTATAAAGGACCATAATTGCGATAATGCAACTCAATCCGATTTTTGACTGAGCCGGGACTGCCCTGTCGCTAAACATGGGGGCTACGAAAAAAAACGTTGCCAACCGAACCAATATCAGCAAAAAGTATTCAAAATTAACTAAAGAAAACGTAAAATTCATAGTTACCTAATGTATATAGAAAAATCCGTCCACAATCGATTGATATATTCCAATAATGTATTCATAATAAAAGAACCAAATACGATTAAGGCTAAAAAGGTCGCTATAATCTTTGGAATAAAGGTCAAGGTCTGCTCCTGAATGGAAGTCACTGTTTGAAAAATACTGACTACCAAACCTACGACCAGCGAAACCAGTAACATAGGCGCTGCACATACAATCATCGTATAAAATGCATCACGCATAATATCCAATACCTGTCCTTCAGTCACGAAAGCGCCTCCTTAGTAAAACGTCTTAACCAAACTTCCTATTACAAGATTCCATCCATCTGCCAATACAAACAAAAGTATTTTGAAGGGCAATGAAATCGTTGTAGGGGGTAACATCATCATACCCATGGACATAAGTACGGATGCTACTACCATATCAATAATAATAAACGGTATATAAATCAAAAATCCAATAATAAAACCGGTACGAAGCTCAGATAGAATAAAGCTGGGTACCAATATGGTCAAAGGAACATCATCATAATCCTCGTATGTGACATCAGCTATATCACAAAAGAGAGTCAAATCCTTTGTTTGTGTCTGACCATACATAAACTCACGAACAGGAAGCTCAATTTGTTCGATTGCTTCTTCCTGGGTAATTGTTCCTTCATCCAATGGTTTTATTGCATTCTCGTTAATAGTTGTTATGGTTGGCCACATAATAAACAATGTCAGAAAAAGAGCCAAACCAATTATAACCTGGTTTGGCGGTGAGGTTTGAGTTCCCACTGCAATACGTACAAAATGCAACACAACTATAATTCTCGTAAAAGATGTAAACATCATAAGAATTGTTGGTGCCAAAGCCAGAACCGTAAGTACAAGCAATATCTCTACTGTTGAAGATAAAGAACCGGTGTCTCCATCAAAAGAAAGAGTAAAACCATTCCCGCCTGTAGTGGTATCAGATGCATTGGGCGCATTGTCTGTCGGGCCATATTCTGTTGCATAAACAGGATGAACAACGATCAACGATAAGCACAAAGAAACCATAAGAACTGCAAAAATCATACTGATTTTGCAATATAATTTTTTAAACTTCTTCATAATGTGCCTACTTTGATTGTGCCTGTTTGTCTAAATGAAATTTGTTCAAAATATCATTAAAATTTCTGGAAGGAGTCTGTATCTCTGATCTGTCTTTCAGTTCTTCTTCGGTAAGTTCACCAATGAAGGTAACAGTCTCCTTTCCAAGAGCAATTGTATAATACTTGTTTTTTCCAACCTTAAGAATCATAAGCCGATGATTCGGTCCCATATTGTACGTATCAATCACTTCAAAATTTGAATATGGATTGCTGTTTTGATTGTGCATATAATTGGCAATCCATTTTGTAGCAAAGGCTGTTAAAAACAGCACACCAATAAAAATGACCAATACAACAACAAATTGATAAATACTGCCGCCTAAGGATGAAAGTATCATAATTAGCCGATTACCTTTTTAACAGCTTCCAATACACGTTCAGCCTGGAAAGGCTTTACGATGAAATCCTTTGCGCCGGACTGAATAGCTTCAATAACCATTGCCTGCTGTCCCATTGCGGAACACATAATTACGGAAGCATTGGGATCCTTTTCTTTGATTCCTTTTAAAGCTCCAATACCATCCATCTCAGGCATTGTAATATCCATCAAAACCAAATCAGGATTACATTCAGAATAAGCTTCTATTGCCTTAACTCCGTTTTCAGCTTCTCCTACAACGTTGTAGCCATTCTTTGTAAGAATGTCCTTAATCATCATTCTCATAAAAGCTGCATCATCACAAATAAGAATATTCTTTGCCATTTTTAACATCTCCCTTTTATTTCATAATTTCTGTTATTCGGATACCGAAGGATTCTTCGATAACAACTACTTCGCCTTTAGCTACATATTTTCCATTGACCAAAACGTCAATTGGTTCACCTGCGATTTTATTTAATTCTATAATTGTTCCGGGGGCAAAGTCAAGAATATCATGAATAGATTTATGTGTTCTACCCAATTCTACGGTGACTTCTAGAGGAACATCCATAATTAAATCAATGTTTTCCGGTGAATAAGCCATAGCGTAATTTCCGGAAAATTGTGTAAATTGTGCCGGCTGTACATTTACAGGCTGTTGCTGTGGCTGTCCCATCATAGGCATTCCCATTTGAGGTGCTGCCATTGGCGGAGGTGCTGCAGCTGCCGGTGCAGGAGAAGGTGCTGCTGGAGCACTTTCCGGTGCTGGTGCCGGTGCAGGTTCCGGAGGTAATTCGGAAGCTCCAAACGCATCATCATCCACAGTTGAAGCGGAGTCACTTTCCATATTGGAAGCAACATTTGAGCACATGCTCTTCGCCAATTCAATGGGATACAACTGCATAATTTTGGAATCAACCAATTCTCCGATTAACAGTTTAAATTCAATTTTAACGAATCTACCACGAAGGAAGTCGTCAATCTCTTTCGCCTCATCGGAGTTTTGTAAATCAATTAAATCCGATGTCGGTGGACTGATATCCACCATCATGTTCAACATGGAAGACAATGATGTTGCGGAAGAACCCATCATCTGGTTCATGGCTTCGGAAATAGCCGACAAATGAATCTCACCGATTTCACCTTCGGTATTGGTTCCGTCTCCTCCCATCATTAGGTCTGTAATTATTTTAACATCTTCTTCACGTAAAACCAACACATTTGAACCATTCAGCCCCTTGGTATAACCAATCTTTACTAAAACGCAAGGTTTTTCGTACTGAGTGATTATATCATCCCAAGTAGATGTGGATACTACAGGTGTTGATATTTCAACCCGCTTGTTCACCAATGAGAATAGCGTTGTTGCTGCTGTTCCCATGGAGATGTTCGCTACTTCCCCAATTGTGTCTTTTTCTAATTCAGTTAAACCCTCGTCGCCGCCTGCATCTCCACCGGCATCTCCGGTTGCTTCCGCTTCGGCTGCGGCGTTATTGAACAGGGCGTTTATCTCTTCCTGAGATAGTGAAGTATCACCCATCCTCCTGCTCCTCTCTTATTACTGAAGTAACTCGAACAGCGTAATTTTTTCCGGAAGACCCCGGCAACGCTGTGAATTTTTTGATATCACCCACATATATATCCAATTCGTCGTCCACTTTTCGGTCTAAACGAATGATATCACCGGGTTGAATTGCGGCAAAATCGGAAA
This sequence comes from Lachnospiraceae bacterium, assembly GCA_024694625.1. GTDB lineage: Bacteria > Bacillota > Clostridia > Lachnospirales > Lachnospiraceae > JAILEN01. The sequence continues at coordinate 48,952 of JAILJP010000114.1, forward strand.
CGCTGATGGAACTGTTTCCCAAAACCGCTGTAACCGGAATGGAAGCTTTTGAAATAAGGGCTTCCAAATCCCCGGAAAAGCCTTCTTCTGTCTTGTCCTGCATGTTGGAATACCAGAATTTGGTATTTAACTTGTCCATAACAGGTTCTAATGTCAGATAAGGCAAGCACAAATTGATTAATCCCTCTACATCACCAATTTTGATGTTTATGGTGACAATGGCAATCATTTCTGTAGGGGAAATAATCTGCGCAAACTGTGGATTTGTTTCTATCCTCTCTAAACGGGGATTGACATCCAATACATTTTCCCAAGGCTCCCGCATTAATTCCACACAGGAAGTCATGACTCTTTCAATAATTAAAAGCTCAATCTCAGAAAATTCCCTGGTTTTTTCTAATGGTTCTCCTTCGCCGCCAAGCATACGGTCAATAATGGCATAGCCTAGCTTTGTGGCCATTTCCATAATGATATTTCCCTTTAAGGGAGCAAAATCAATAATTCCAAGTAAAACTGGATTGGAAAGGGCGTTGGAAAACTCCATGTAGGTTACTGCTTCTGAGTTCATTACCTCAACCTGGATATTCTTACGCAGGTAAATAGGTAAATTGGTTGAAAGCAGTCTACCGTAGTTGTCGTATATAATCTCTAAGGTTCGTAAGTGTTCTTTCGAAAACTTGGATGGACGAGCAAAATCGTACTCCTTCACCTGAACCTCATTGGCTTTTTTCATTTCATCTACATCGACTTCTCCACTACTTAAAGCCTTCAGTAGGTTGTCTATCTCGTTCTGAGACAGTACATCACTCATTCATCCTCACCACCTTTATACCAAAAGTTGCTTCTTATTGATACTGAATCTCAGTAAATCCTACAGAAACAATAAAGGAAGAATCACCAAAATAGGTATTACACAAATCACGAATCTCATCCAAAGGAGCATTCTGATTTGATTTAATATCATCAATTGTATATTGAGAAATTACTTTGTTGATATTCACTTTGTATACATCATCGTAAAGACTGGCGTTTTCTTCACCACCAAAGGTCTCGAACTTTTCGCTGGTGTTGTTCATGGTTACGGAAATCTTTGCAACAATAAAATGGCTTTCTCCGTCTCCGTTGTCTTTTAAGTTGATGGTCATTGCCTCACCACCGTTTACTGCATATCTGAACTGGCTTTCTACAGGGACGGAAGCTGCAGCGTCTGCATCGGATCCGGTCTTTACATCCAGCTCAATGGCTTCGGAAACTTTGGAAATAAGTGAATTTACATTGTTGATTTCTGGAACTACTGCAAAAACAATTACAGCGGAAAGAACCAGATTTACCAAGCATAATACCAATGTAATGACTGTCATTAAATTCTTTTTCATTTCAAATCTCCTAATTATTCAGATACTCCTGAAGAGTTGTATGAGTTGTATATTTTAATTTCTACTCTACGGTTTCGGGCTCTGCCCTCCGGAGTAGAATTGTCTGCAATTGGATTGTAAGCGCCTCTACCAGTAGATACCACATTGGCAGGATCTACAGCTGTAGCGAATTCACGAATATGATTTGCTACATAAAGGGCTCTGTACATGGAAAGCACATCATTACTCTCATACTTTGCAGAATTGATAGGAACATTGTCGGTGTAACCTTCCACATCAATAATGTTTGATGTATATACATTTAACATCTTTGAAATATTTTCAATTAAAGGCATAGCCTCTGGGGTCAACTCAGCAGAACCGGATTCAAACAAAAGAGCTCCGTTTAAAGTGATTCGCACATATTGACCGTTGAAATCCACTTCAATTTGATCCTGAATACCATATTGAGTGGCTAAGGCTTCGATATTTTCGGCCATCTCTTCGGATTCGTTCAGCTGTTGTTGCTCATAATTTTCCATGGCACTTTCAGCTGCAGCCTCCTGGGCCTCCTGTATCATTTCCTCTACGGATTTTTCTTGATCACCGTCTCCGGCATCCACTTCGTCCTGTCCGTCTCCATCCGACATGGTATCACCAAAATAATTGGCGATTTCAGGCAACTGTGAAATACCTGAAGAAACCATAGCTCCTTCGATTACCTGTGTACCGCTGGTAGGAAGAATGGAAAACGCCTGATTTAATGATTGCACTACCTGTTCGTATTTCGAAGCATCTACTGATGACATGGAAAAAAGTAACACGAAGAAGCAAAGTAACAAGTTCATCAAATCACTGAAGGTCGCCATCCACGCCGGGGAACCTTTCGGAGGATCTTCCTGCTTGGGTTTTCCCATTAGCCTTCACCTCCATCGCCTTCACCAATACTATTACGAGCATCCGGCGGCAAGAAGGTCTTCAACTTCTCTTCGATTACTCGTGGGTTTTCCCCTGCCTGAATAGAAAGCAAACCTTCTACGGCTACTGTACGAACCTGAATTTCCAGGGCGTTATCTACAGCAAGTTTTGCTGAAGTAGGTCCTGTTAACCAGTTTGCAATCAAAGACCCGTACAAAGTGGTAAGCAAAGCAACCGCCATGTTTGGTCCGATTGTACTAAAGTCTGACAAGTTCTTTAACATGTTAACCAAACCTACCAAGGTACCAATCATACCCCAAGCAGGTCCCATTTCACCCCATTTATCCCAAAAGCCGATAACTTTTTTGTGACGGGCTTCCATATTGTCCAAATCTGTTTCAAGAATCGCACGAACCAAATCTGCGTCCGTACCATCTACGACTAACATGATTCCTTTTTTTAAGAATTCATCTTCTATGTTATTTGCCTGTTCTTCCAAAGCCAAAAGACCTTCTTTACGGGCAACGTTTGACATATCGATAATTGTTTTAATAACTTCTGTCGGATCGGATTGAGCCGGTTCTTTGATAGATACTCCAATACCCTTTAATCCGTTGATAAAGTCCGGCATTTTGTTTGATGCCAAGGTCGAAGCCAATGAACCACCAATGGTAATGATTACTGACGGCGGATCCACGAAGTTTCCAAGTGCGGAAACACCACCGGAAGATACGATACCGAATACTACCATTACTAAGCCCAATGCAAGACCTGCAAGAGATGCTATATCCAAATTTCTCACCCCACTGCGCAATGATTAATGAATAAATAAAAGTGCGCAAATCTACACTTGTTATAATATTACTAGATTTTCATAATAATGTCTACTTTATTTTTGAGAAAAAACTTTATCTAGTTGCTATTTTTAACAATTCATGAAAAAAAACACTAAATCTAGAATTGGTTCAAATTTGCACACAAATTCAAAAACTGCCACTTAACCAGATGGAAAAGTGACAGTTTTTTCGTTATATCAATAACATTATCTCTTCAGATTTGTAAGTTCTTCAAGCATCGTATCTGAAACGGTAATGATACGTGAATTTGCCTGGAAACCACGCTGTGTGGTAATCATATCGGTAAACTCTGTAGATAAGTCAACGTTTGACATTTCAAGCTGACCGGTATTCATAGAACCACCGTCTGCTGTTACATCTACACCGATTCCATCGAAATCACCGGAGTTCAATGTTGTGGTATAACAGTTGTTTCCTAAGCTTTCCAAACCGGAAGCGTTGGTAAACTGTGCTACTGCAATCTGTCCCAAAAGAACGGTATTACCATTATCGTAAGAACCATAAATCTCACCATTTTGCTGAATGGAAATTCCGGTTAAAGCACCAAGCTTTTTACCTGCTCCAAGGGAAGAACTGTCAACGTTTCCTCGGTCCATACCTAAGGTAGATGCTCCACCGTTGTCGTAGTTCAATACCTTTGTAAAGTCAGCGTTGATAGGTGCTGTAAACTGATCTCCTAAAACATTTACGTTAATGTTTACGGTGTTGTCTCCGTTAATGCTGGAGAATGTACCGTTTGAAGTGTTGAACAAAAGCTCATAGTTTACTGCAGTTGAAATTACACGAAGTGAATCACCTGCGATGGAAACATTTGCTGAGTTTCCTGTAGTTCCAAGCTGTGCGTATACAGAAGCTGCCTGAGCACTGGTTAATCCGTAAAGTTTCTGTAATGAAACAAACTCAGTATCGGTAGCGTCTGCAGGGTTTGTTAAAACAAGACCATATTCAGTATAAGTCTGACCATCAACGGTAATTGTTGTTGCTCCTGCAGGGTCGGTAACAAAGTTTGTTACACCAAGGGAAGCATCATAACTCTTCAATCCATCAGATGTGGAATAAACACCTGCGTTGTATTTATAGCTGGCAGAAACGGTATATTCTGTTGCTTCAGAACCACCTGCAGCACCAAATACGTTTGCCAAAGCTAAATCAGAAAGTTCTTCGTCTGTTAAAGTGGTACCAACATTGTCAGATCTGTACTGTGCTACGTACTGATTAATGTAAGTCTGCAAAACGTTGTTGTTGTCAGCATCGTAAATACCAGTAAGTTTTACGGTGTATGAGTTGTTTCCGTCCTTATCAGCATCTGAAGTATCATATCCTTTTACAGAAAATTTTGCTGTATAAGCATAACCTAAATTATCGAAGAAAGATAAGCTCATTACATAACCGCTGGAGCTTGTGATGTTTGTATCGTTTTTATCAATTACTCCGCTGGCAGTTGCAAATGTTGTTGCTTCAGGAGCTGAAGTTAAGTTTGCAGGCTGCATAATACGAAGAGGTGAAACGGTATCTTTTACAATAGCGGTCTGTGTATCGTTTGTCTGCCATCCTTGTACAAGATAACCGGTAGAAGTCATTGCAAGGTTTCCGTTTCCGTCTAAGTAGAAGGAACCTGCTCTCGTAAACAAATTCTGTGATCCGTTGTTTACAATAAAGAAGTTTGTAGAGTTGGAATCAGAAAGTTTGATATCCAACGCATCACCGGTTGACTGAGCAGAACCTGTGGATGTAATAGTAACTTTGGTTGATCCGGATGTAACACCAAGACCAATCTGCTTTGCATTTACACCACCGGTGGTTTCTGTTGCTGCACTAGCTCCAGATGTGGTCTGATACATAATATCTGAAAAAGTAACGGATGAAGATTTAAACGCTACTGTATTTACGTTTGCGATGTTATTACCAATAACATCCATTCTTGTCTGGTGGGTTTTCAAACCGGAAACACCAGAATAAAGTGATCTCATCATAATATTTGTCCTCCTAGGCTATAACAGCCCCATCAATATTTGTAAATATTCCTTCTTCTGATTGGTTGTTTTCCAATGCGGTAATTACTGTGTTGGAAGGTACATTTACGATAAAAGCTAAGGAATCCACCATAACCAAAGAATCTTGAATGCCTTTGGCTTCTGCTTTTTGAACTCCCTGATTTAATCTGTATTTTTGTTCTTCCGTAATTTGGATATCTCTATCATCCAGTCTTTTTGCTGCATGTTTTGAGAATTTCACTTCTCCTTCCGTGGATGCTTCTTTTATGTCAAATTGATTTTGTAAATAAGAAGCAAAGGAATCAGAGATATTCATATTGGAAGATTTACTGCCGGTATTCAGATATTGATCTGTAACCTGCTGTATGGAAGTAAATCCACTTGATATCTGATTCATATAATTCCTCCAAATTATGCTGTCGTTGTGGAAGTATCAGTTGCTGTAGCACTATCTGTAGTACTATCTGTCGTACTGCTTGTTGAATCCGTTTTGGTTGATGATGCGTTAAGTTTTGTTTCCAAAGCGGTAAGTTTTGCCAAATCACTTTGATTGATAAAGGTTTTTTGATAATCACTCAAAGCGTTGTAATAAGCTCTGGCATTGGCAATATCTGTTGCATTTTGACTAGTAACATCTGATACAGAAGGTAATTTCGCCATAGCAGATGAGAAAGCGCTTGCCAAAACACCAGCTTCGTAATAACTAGAATCCTGTACGGATGTAATATTGTCAACACTGTAAGTCTTTCCGTCAATGGAAATTAAAATATCATCACTGTCTGTGGTTACGTATTCAACAAATCCATTTGCTGTATTTCCATCATCATCAGTAACCGTTACATAGTTTCCAACCAAAGCGGAAGCCTGTAATTCATTCATCTTATCGGATACGGAATTCAAAGCTTCAACCTGGGAAAAGGTAGCCATTTCTTTTACGTATTCCGAGTTGTCTGTAGGCTGTAACGGATCCTGATACTGCATCTCAGTTACCAACAACTGTAAAAACATTTCCTTTGTGGAATCTGTTTTGCTCTTCGATGTGGTAGAGGTGGATGAAGTTTTATCAGAAACATATTTTCCGTCTTGAATTTCCTGAACTAAAGACATAACCTATTCCTTTCTTATGCGGTAAAGTTGACGGAATTTCCGGAATCTTTCATCATGGATGCGGCCAAAAGTTCCTCTTCAGATAAATCTTCCGGTAGTTCATCAACACCATTCAAATTAATATTTCTTATTCGATTTGTCGAAGGGGAATCTTCCTTTCCTTCTCCGGCAAATTGATGTTGTTCATTTTGAAAAGCTGTATTTGCCTGCTGTTCAAGCTGTTCTTCAAACTCTCTGGTTCCTACGGAAATCTCAACAGAATTTACTTTCAATCCCTGCTGTGCCCAGTTTTCTTTTAAGGCTAACATTTGAGTTTCCATAGCAGCTTTTACATCATGGTTTTGCGTATATAGCTTAGCTGAAATCGTTCCTTCGTTTTCAGTTACCTGCAAATACATCTTTCCAAGTGATGCAGGATGTAATTCCAATTCCATTGTTGTGGAATTATCTGCTACAACTGTTCTTGTCTGGGTAACAATCTGATCCATAATATCTTCTACATCAATGGAGGTATAAGAAGAAATTGTTTCTTCTACCTGAGATGCAAAACTAACATTTTGTTCAGATTGGAAGGTAACTCCGGAAGGAACCGACGTATCAGAAACAACCACATGTGACATCATGTCATTTGAAGTATTGTTTTGATTTGAATTCGTAGGCTGTTCAAAAGACTGTTTGGTGTTTGATGTATCAGCCGTTGTGGTTGAAACGATCGTTTTGTCTGTTTCCATTTCCACAACTTCTTCAAAATCAAAGTTTTCAAGTTCTGTTTCCACTTTTTCCTTCTGGGATACCAAGGGTGCTTCCGCAATAACAGGTGTCTCAATCTCTGTTGTGGTCTGCGGAGCTTTTTGGTTTGATTCAACGGCTTGAATCACTGGATCTGAATTTAAGATTTGGTTTGTCAAAACCTCTTCCATAGGTTCTAACGCTCCAAAAACCTCTCCGTTAGGTCCAAGTATTTCTGGAGTTTTCATAATCTCAAATTCGGATACTTCCAAATCATTGATTGTAAGCAGTTCGTCAAATTCTTTGGGAGTTTCAACCTCTAAGGTTTGAAACAGATTTTCAACCAAAGGTTCTACCTCAGTTAGAATATTGGATACTGTATCAGTTAAAAGTAACGATACATCTCCTTCTTCTGTAAGTTCTCCCAACAGTTTGGTAATGTCTTCAGGATTTGTAAGATCTACAAGTGTAAGCCCCAAGGAAGTCATTGCATTTTCGATTTCCTCTGTACTGACATCCATTTCATCAGAAATCACTTTTTGTACTTCCTGAACAAAATCCTCAACTGCTGTTTCAATCTCATCCACTTCTTTGGTGGACATTTTCAGTGAAGTCTTATTTTCGATTGGAATATTATCGGTTGGAATTCCTTTTGTTTGATATGAATTTAATGTCTCTGTTTTTTGCGGTGCACTTACATGTTCTGAAACATCTGTTGTTTGAGAATTCTGTAATGATGTGTTCACCATTGACATAAAATCTGTGGAATTAACCTTTGACTTCGCTGCGGATTTGGCTTGTGTGTTCAACATCATTCCGTTAGGAATCTGAGACACATTCGCGCTTGTCATATTTTTTACAAGTCTCCTTTCTTCGCCCTCCGTAGCAAAAATAAGATGCCATCCTTTGCATCGTATATAATTCTAAGGTTCCATGAGTTTTGTGATACTGGCCGCAGTATCGGAATCCATGGCACCGAGAATTTTAGCTCGTGAATCTGTGTCCATAGCCCAGAGTATTTTTCCAACAAGTTTTAAATCGTTGGTCATGGTATTGAAAATTGCAGCTGCCTGCGCCGGTTTCATATTTGCGTAGGTGTTTGCGTATTCGGTAATCTCTTCGTCTTCTTGGATTTGACCAACAACCTGTTTGTAGATTACTTCAGCATTTTCCGGCTCAATACTCTCATAATACTCTTTATATTCTTCTATATCGGGTGAATTGTCTCCAAAAACAACCTCTTCATAGAATTTTTCTTTAATTTCTTCGAAATTTTTTTCGTTTGCCTTATAGGTGGCTAATTCTTGAGCCTGAGCTTCCAAATCTGCCACATAGCTAGCGTCCGCTTCACCAGAAGATTTGGCCTCTTCCAACTGTGCTTCCAACTCTTTAATACGAACAACTGCGTCTTCTACACTATCAAACTGATAAGCTGCATCTTCTTCCGCATATTCCTCGGTTTCAGGCAAAATCTTATTTACGTAAGGAACATCCTTTAAGATGGGATAAAAGTATGTGGAACCAATGCCGCCCACATCCATTTTTATTAGCAAAGCAAAGATTGCCAGCCATACAATAGCTATCAAAATACCTACAATGACAATCAGGGCGGTTCCTCCGTCTTCTTCTTCCTCACCTTCAGGATTTTCCCCTTTTTTTGCAGCTTTCTTTGCTGCTTTTTTCTCTTCTTTTTCTTTTTTCTTTTGTTCTTTCTTTGATAATTCTTCTTCTGCCATGTTTAACTCCGATTATTGTTGTTATGATAGGTAAAACTTACCAATTGGTCTGTTTCTTTACTCTCTTCTTGTTTTAATTCTTCTTTAAAGTTTTCAAAGGCCTTTTCTCTTAATTTTTCATGAGTCTTACGATCCTTCATGATTTCATCCAAGCGAATTCTGGCAATTTCCACTTCTCTTTGGGCCTTTTGAATCACCAACATCTGATCTCGAATCATGGATTTCATAGTATTGATGGATTCTTTGCAATTTTTAATATCTCTGATATTTAATTCTCCGGAAGTCATATCTTTTAGCATCTGTTCGTATGAACTTCTTCGAATCATAAGGGCAGAAAGTTTTTCCTGTTCTTCCATAAGCTTTGCATTGGCAATGGAAAAGGCGATTTTTTCCTGGCTTTCGATTTTCTTTTTTAATTCAAGAATGTTTTGCATTCGATAGACAAACTTCGCCATGAAATCACCTCCTACTTATGATTTTAGGAATCCTGATCCGCAAATAAAGCAGAAACGTCCGGTTCCTCTTCTTCTACAGGAGCTTGTGGCTCACTTCCCGTGGGAACAGGGTTTTCGACCATAGGAATCTGCTCTGCTGCAGGACGTTCCTCCTCCGGTAAGGGGAACATATCAAAAAGCATTGCAATTTCATCTTCAAAATTGAATTTCTCGTCAGTTTCCTGGAGAAGGAACTGGTTTACGCTGTCAATTTTAGAAATTGCAAAATCTATATTTTTATTGGAACCGGCCTTGTATGCACCGATATTAATCAAATCTTCTGCTTCCGAATAGGTCGCCATAACATTTTTTAATTGGCCCGCCGCTTTTTTGTGAGGTTTTGAGGCAACGGCGGACATAACTCTTGAAATGCTAGCCAATACATCAATGGCGGGATAATGGTTCTGCTGTGCCAATCTACGGTTTAACACAATATGTCCATCCAAGATGGAACGGGCGGTATCCGTAATCGGTTCATTGAAATCATCACCGTCAACTAATACAGTATATAGGCCGGTAATGGAACCTACATCGGAATTTCCGGCTCTTTCCAAAAGTTTAGGCATTTCAGCGTAAACTGAAGGCGGATAACCACGGGTTACGGGAGGCTCACCAGAAGCCAATCCAATTTCCCTTTGCGCCATAGAAAAACGGGTTAAAGAGTCCATCATCAAAAGCACATCTTTCCCTTGATCTCGAAAATATTCAGCAATTGCTGTAGCAGTCATTGCCGCTTTTTTACGAATTAATGCCGGTTTGTCGGAAGTAGCAACTACGACAACGGAACGTTTCATACCTTCCGGCCCTAAATCGTTTTCTACGAATTCACGTACTTCCCTTCCACGCTCTCCGATTAAGGCGATGACGTTCACCTGGGCTTTGGTGTTTCTTGCAAACATACCCATTAAGGTACTTTTTCCTACACCAGAACCGGCAAAGATTCCGATTCGCTGTCCTTTTCCGACGGTAATCAATCCGTCCACGGCTTTTACACCCAAAGGAAGCACATCATTGATGATGACACGGTCCATGGGATCCGGAGGCGGGGCATCCACAGGATATGCTAAATCAAGCCCTAAATCTCCTTCTATGTCAGTGGGACGACCCAAGCCGTCCACGGTATGACCAAGTAAATCATCACCAACGGGAATCTCCAAAGGTCGATTTGTATTTTCTACAATGGCTCCAACAGAAATGCCCTCTACATTTTCAAAGGGCATCAATAACAGACGATTGTCTGCAAATCCCACCACTTCCGCAGAAACATAATTGTGATCATCAATTTTTATATGACAAACATCGTTGAGCTTTGCCTCAGGTCCCATAGATTCAATCGTAAGTCCAACTACCTTTGTGACTTTGCCCAAACAATCAAAATATGTATTTTGTAAAAGACTGTTTAAATCTCTTTGAAAATCCGCCATAATCATCCTTTACATAAAAAAGGATTTAAAATCCCAAGAATCAGATACTTAAAGACCTTAAATCCTTAATTAAATTTCTCATTTCCGTATCCAGACTACAATCAAATACACCGCCGTCAGTTTCAATCAAGCACTGTCCTTCTGTAAGCACTGGATCTTTTACAATATCCAAAACGGCATCGTTTCCAACTTTTTCCTGTAGAACGGCTTTGTTCTCTTGTAAAAATTCATAGCCAACATCATTTGCTTTGATCAAAAACTGTTTGGAATTTTCAATATTCAAAAGGCAATTGTCTACCAAGTGCAACAACAATTCTTTGGAGTCTCCAAACTGGACCATAAAGAATTGCTCTAGAAAATCACAAACACAGTTTACGATTTTTCCTTCTAGCTCTTCCTGCTTTTTCAAGTATTCGTCTTTAATTCTTTGGTTTTCATCTTCCAAAAGGGCTTCCTTGGCATTGTATTCCTGCATCGCCTGGGCAATCCCTTCCTGGTAGCCTGTTTTTTTACCTTCTTCTTCGTAGTGACTTTTTAAAGCCTGCGCCTGCTCTTCGGCTTCGGAAAGAATCATATCCGCTGCAAATCTGGCATCGTGTTTGATTTTTTCCGCCTGTTCCTCCGCTTCTTCAATCAGCATGTTGGATGTTGGAGATGCAGGAGTTTCTTCCTCTTCCGTCTCCATGGGAGCATCTACGATGTTGCCTTCTTCGTCAATAATGACAAGCTGGTTCCCCTCATCATCATAAGGAAACAAAATATTCCCTTCTTCATCCGTAGGTAAAACCACATTACCTTCTTCGTCTGTGGTAATGGAAGCATAAAAATCATCTTTACGTTTTGCGATTTTTTGCTCTTTGATTTTCGAAAGTCGACGCTCATAATCTTCGATTTTTTCTTTGATTTTGGCATTGGAATCAATGACCTGTTCATCTTCTTCCGTAACAAACTGCCATTTATAAATCTTAGACAACTAAATCGTCACCTCCACCTCTGGAAATAACAATCTCGGATGAATCCTCTAACTTACGGATAACACCAACAATCTTCTGCTGTGCTTCTTCTACGTCCTTCATACGAACCGGACCCATGTATTCCATGTCTTCCTTGATCATCGCAGCAAGACGAGAAGAAAGGTTCTTGAAGATGGCATTTTGAACTTCTTCGTTGGCACCCTTTAAGGCAATGCCTAGGTCGGAGTTTTCAACATCTCTAAGCACACGCTGAATAGCACGGTCGTCCAAAAGTAAGATATCCTCGAATACGAACATCTTCTTTCTGATTTCTTCTGCCAATTCCGGTTCTTCGATTTCCAAAGTCTCCATGATACGTTTTTCTGTACCACGGTCTACCGCATTCAATATAGCTACAACGGCATCTACGCCACCAGCCATAGTAAAATCCTGATTGATAAGGTTTGATAGCTTTCGTTCCAATACTCGTTCCACTTCTTTGATAACTTCTGGAGAAGTACGGTCCATCATAGCGATACGTTTCGCAACATCCGCCTGTTTTTCCGGTCCCAAAGCTCCTAAAATCATGGAAGACTGAGCCGGCGCCAAATAAGACAAAATCATGGCAATGGTCTGAGGATGTTCGTCTTGGATGAAGTTTAACACCTGAGAAGGTTCTGTCTTTCGAATAAACTCGAAAGGACGTACCTGTAAGGACGCAGTAAGTTTTGTAATAACTGACTGTGCTTCTTCCTCGCCCAAAGCTTTTTCCAAAAGTTCTTTGGCGTAGCCAATACCACCTTCGGCGATATACTGCTGAGCCAAACAAACCTGATAAAATTCGTTTATAACTTCGTCTTTTACCTGTGGAGATACACTTCTAGTGTTTGCAATCTCCAAGGTAAGTTCTTCGATTTCTTCTTCTTTTAAATGCTTAAATATATCAGCAGACTTTTCAGGCCCTAATGTAATCAAAAGAACCGCTGCTTTTTGCACTCCGTTTAATTCGGAAATATCAGACATATACTAACCCCAATCCTCGTTTAACCAGTTCCGCAACAGGTTTGCAACGGCCTCCGGTTTCTCGTCCACAAATTTTTCGATAAGAATTCTGGCTTCGGATTTTTCGTTGAATCCAATATCTTCCAGATTCTCTTCTTCTTGTTGCTGTTCCAGCAAAGCTTCCACAGAAACTTCTTCTGCAACTTCCTCTTCCTGCTGCTTACGTAAGGTCATAAATACTACGAATCCAAGCATTGCAAAGATGAGGACTGCCATTATAATTTCAAGATAATCAGTAAGATCTCTTGCGCTGGTCTTGTATTCAAACATGGGCACATCGTAGGTTAAAACAGAAATATTCTCAACAGGAATACTGGTTGCATTGGATACTGCCGTAATAACATCCTCATCTACTTCTGTTTTTGTAATATCACTGTTTTGAGCCGCATATTGTTCAAAGGTCAAATCACCCAACTCATCTCCTGCTTCCATCAACTCTTCGTTATAGGTAACATAACGATAAGCAACAATGGATAAGGTGGATGTGGTATAATCTACCTTTCCTTTTTCACCGTTAGTGGTGGTAATTGTTTCGTCAGGAACACGGTTTCTGGTGTAATCCTCTGATGTAGAAGAAGAATTTTCTCCGTCTTCTACAACATAAGTGGTGTCATCATTGGAATCCGTACCAGGTGTACCGGCTACTCCCGATGTATTCTCTGCCGTGGAATAGGTTTCACTGGTAATGTAACCTTCGTCACGGCCTTCATCTACGGAATAATCGTAAGTTACAACATTTGTATCATCAAAGCTCATATCCAAATTTACGGCAATCTGTGTATTGTCAAAAATTGCAGTGCCGTTTTCGGAATCAGATAAAATACTTTTTACCTTGTCTACCATAAGGGTTTCTGCTTCCTGCTTAACCTTTTGGTTGGAAGAAGCAATTCCTGCGGAAGTCGCTTCATCACCGCCCGAGAATAATACGTTTGACTTGTTGTCCAAAATGGTAATGTTTTTGGTATCGTCATTCCCAAGGTTGGTAGCCAAATACTGAGCAACTGCAGCAGCTTGCTGAGTATCCATGGTACCGTTAATAATAACGGAACAATAAGAATCTTCGTCGTTGGCGATTAAAGTACCATCATCATCAGGTATGTTTAAGGTGACCTTTGCGGAGGTAACATTATCCATGCTTTCCAAGTAATCCGCAAATTCTTCCTGTAAATAATGCAAATAAAGCTTTTGCTTGTCCGCTTCTGTGGTTGTAAAACTACCGTTTACCACATCATCCATAGAATATCTGGAAGAAGGAATGTTGTTGGTTCCCAAAAGTAACCCTGCGTTGGTCTCATCTTCAGACTGCACCTTAAACACATAAGTAGAAGCTTTTTCTTCCAATTCGTAATTGATGCTGTTTTCTTCTAAAAGATTTTTGACTGTTTCTGCATCTGTTGCTGTAGTCACAGTGGTTAACGTAACCCAAGTCGGTCTGGAAACAACAAATGCCAAAATACCAAATGCCACAACCACAACAGCCACGGCAGAAATCATCATGGCTTTTTGGCGGGTATCGTATTTTGACCACCAATCCCTTATTCGATTAATAATGTTTTGCAACTGCTCAGGCATTTTCCTACTCTCCTAAACCTTAAATTTGCATATTCATAATGGTTTGATATGACTGAATAAATCTGTCACGAACCGCTACCGTATATTGCAAAGCAATTTCTGCTTTTTTCTCGGCAATCATTAAATCATGGGTGTTATCAGACTCTCCCATAGCAAATTTGATTTCTTCCGCAGAAGCTTTATTTGCCAAAGTGTTGGTCTCATTTACCATGTTCATTACGGAATCAAAAATCGCACCGAAATCCTCAGATTGATTGGTGGGAATCTCAACTGTGTTATTGGAATCCGTCACAGGTGTTGACTGATATAGGTTTTTAATAGCTGTAATATCCATAATTTACCTCGTTTTTAGCTTGTACCGATGGAAATACCTTGCTGCGCCATAGCTTTTAAGGCATCAAAAGCGGTGACATTGGCCTGATAACCACGAGAAGCGTCAATCAGGTTTGTCATTTCTGTAACTGTATTCACATTTGGATAGGTCACATAACCGTTTTCGTCCGCATCAGGATGAGAAGGATCATATTCCATCACAAAATCTGTTTCATAATCTTCGTGAACTGCAGAAACCTTTACACCATTTCCCTTGTAAGCCTGAACATAGTTTAACGTATCGGCAAAGGAGGTTGCGGTAAGGTTCTTTTCTTCGAAGGTAACAATCTTTCTGCGATAAGGTTCTCCATCTTCGTCACGGGTGGTATTAATATTTGCAATATTTTCCGCAATGGTATCCATACGGAACCGCTGTGCTGTCATACCGCTGGCAGCAATATCAAATCCTTGAAATAATCCCATAAAGACCTCCTATTAGCTTCCGATGGCGATTTTCAAATGTGAAAACTCATTGGTAACTGCTGTTGTCAACTGCTGATAACGCAACTGCTCTGATGCAAGTTCTACGTTTTCGGTATCAATATCAACATTATTCTTATCAATTCGATAAGAATAATTCTCATAATCCTTATAAACCTCTGCAGTTAAATTAGAGGTATCCATATGTTTCACTAAGGTATCCAAATTGGGATACTGTGTGGAACCGGTACGCAATTCTTTTTCCAATACGCTTTGAAAATCCAAATCTTTACGCTTGTATGTAGGTGTATCGGCATTTGCAATATTGTTTGCGATTAATGTCTCTCTGGTGTAGCTGGCATCTGCCGCTTTATCCAAAACATTAATATATGAGAAAGCATCTGAGTTAATCATTTTGAACCTCCTATATCCACTTTACCCATTCTTTTATTATTATAAATTATATTACATAAAAGGCAAGGTTTTTTTACATTATCTTGTGCTTTTTGATTTATCCAAACACTATATTTATGTTTTTATCTCTTTTTAAGAAACAAAAAAGGATTTATAGAAACCTATAAATCCTTTTAAAATACTCATCCATGTATTGAACTATTATTGATTAATTATTGTTTTTAAGATTTTCTAACTCTTCAAATACAACATCGTTTAAAACCTTGATGTAGGTACCTTTCATTCCGGAAGATCTGGATTCGATTACTCCTGCACTTTCGAATTTGCGAAGGGCGTTTACAATAACGGAACGGGTGATTCCTACCCGATCTGCAATTTTAGAAGCTACTAAAATGCCTTCGGAACCGTCTAGCTCATTAAAAATATGAACAATTGCTTCCTGTTCGGAGAAAGAAAGTGTGTTGATTGCAGATTTTACAATCTGTTTCTTTCTGTTTTCTTCGGCATTCTCTTCGTTAACGGAACGCATCATTTCCAATCCTACTACTGTAGTACCATATTCGGAAAGGATAATGTCATCAATATCATACTGACGGTCGAAACGGTAAACAAACAAGGTTCCCAATCTCTCACCTGCAATATCGATAGGGGTAATGATAGCCGCATATCTGTGAATGTCGGACTTTTCGAATCCCAATGTTTCAAGATTGACATTTTCTTTGGTAGATAAAATAGAAAGCAAACGCTCATTTAATTCAGCGTCAATAAAGCCGCCTACCTTGTCAACGATTAATTCTGTAATGTTTTCCGTATGATCTGAATGGGAAATTCCCAGTGCTTTTCCTTTACGGGAAATAACCAAAACATTGGAATCCAAAATTTCTGTCAGAACCTGACAAATATCATTAAACACGACTTTTGAAGAATTATTGTTATGTAAAAGTTTTCCAATCTTACGTGTTTTATCAAGTAATTGTACACTCATAATTATTCCTCCATAATAAGTGAGTTTATTTTAGCATTTTTCCCCATTATTTTCAATCAATTTATAGAAATTCAAGTGCACAAGAAAAAATTTCAACGAATTTCAGAAAATTAATCTATTTTTCCGCAGATTCTACGTAACCGCAATCCTGTTTTGCACAGCAAAGCTTGTTACCCTTAAATACCATATAACTACCACATTTTGGACAGGGCTTCTTGGAAGGCTTTTGCCAACTCATGAAATCACAATCCGGATAATCTTCGCAACCAAAGAATCTTCTACCCTTTTTGGTCTTTCTGGCTACGATTTCTTTGCCACATTTTGGACAGGAAACACCAATTTTTTCAAGATAAGGCTTGGTATTTCTACATTCGGGAAATCCAGGGCAAGCTAAAAATTTTCCGTGAGGTCCATATTTGATAACCATGTTTCTGCCACAGTTTTCACAGATGACATCTGTAACCTCATCTTCAATTTTTACCTTTTCCAACTCTTTTTCTGCGATTTTCACCTGTTCATCCAAATCAGGATAGAAATTACGAATCACAGATTTCCAGTCCACAGAGCCGTCTTCCACTCCATCCAAAAGGCTTTCTAAATTTGCTGTAAAGTTTTGGTCTACAATGGTGGAGAAGGAATCTTTCATAATATCGTTTACCACTTCCCCTAATTCTGTAACAAAGATAGCGCGACCTTCTTTTCCAATATATCTACGCTTTAAAAGTGTAGTAATAATAGGTGAATAGGTACTGGGACGACCGATACCAAGTTCTTCTAGGGTGTGTACCAAAGAAGCTTCCGTAAATCTAGGGGGTGCCTGAGTAAAATGCTGCTTTTCATTCAGCTCTTTAATTCCAAGCTTCTGTCCCTTTTCCAATTTTGAAAGTCCATATTTGGATTCTTTTTGTGTATCCGCTTCTTCGTAAACAGCGGTGAAGCCATCAAAGGACTTTTGTGATTCTGTCTGAGTAAAGACATAATCCTTTGCATGAAAACGAACGGTGATCACATCGTATTTGGCATTTGCCATTTGGCTTGCCAAGAAACGATTGTAAATCAACTGATACAAACGGAACTGATCCCTGGATAAGGATGCTTTTATTTCTGCAGGAACTCTTGAAATATCGGAAGGGCGGATGGCTTCATGAGCATCCTGAATGTTTCCTTTGTTTTTCTTTGCCGGAGGATTGTAATTCTGATAATAGTTTTCGCCGTATTTCTCAGAGATGAACGCCTTTGCGCTTTCCTTTGCCTCGTCGGAAATTCGAATGGAGTCCGTACGTAAGTAAGTAATCAAACCTACGGTACCACTACCTTTAATATCAACGCCTTCATACAACTGCTGAGCAATTTGCATTGTTTTTTGCAGTGAGAAATTCAATGCTTTGGAAGCTTCCTGCTGCAAAGTGGATGTAGTAAAAGGCAAAGGTGACTTTCTTTCTCTAGAAGAAGTTTTAATATCTTCCACTGTAAAATCACTGTCACCAATCTTTTTAAGGATTTCGTCAAGGGATGCTTTGTCACTGATTTCCAGTTTACCCTTGGTGTTTCCATAGAAAGAGACAGGAAGATCTTTTTTTGCATCTAATTTCAACACTGCATCCAAGGTATAGTATTCCTTGGGGATGAAATCATTAATCTCCTGTTCACGATTACAGATAATATTTAACGTAGCGGACTGTACTCTACCTGCAGACAGACCTCTTTTTACCTTCACCCATAATACAGGTGAAATACGATAACCTACCACACGATCCAAGATACGTCTTGTTTGTTGTGCATCCACAAGATTCATATCAATGTCTCTGGGATGTTTAAAAGAGTTCTTTACCGCATTTTTCGTAATCTCATTAAAGGTAATACGTACGTATTTATCTTTGTCCAAATTCAAGGCCTTGGTTAAATGCCATGAAATTGCTTCTCCTTCGCGGTCCGGATCTGTTGCAAGATAAACTTTGTCAGCTTTTTTCACTTCTTTACGAAGTGCTGCCAACAATTCTCCCTTTCCACGAATGGTAATGTATTTGGGCTCAAAGTCATTTTCTTCGTCGATTCCCAACTGAGATTTGGGCAAATCACGAACATGACCGTTGGATGCCATTACCTCATAGTTTTTTCCCAAGAACTTTTTAATTGTCTTCACCTTTGTAGGCGACTCTACGATAACGAGATTTTTCAAAGTAACTACCCCTAAATTTTTATGTATTGATTCATAAATGATTCTTCAATCAACCCCAAATCGCAAAGACCCATAATGCTTTGCAGTACCGTCATAATATCCAACCCGGTTTCCGCAACCACTTCATCAATACTTTTTGAGTTAAAATCGAAACAACTATACACCAACAATTGTTCTTTTTCAAGGTTGAATTTCCCTTTCCCTGAAAATACCACCGGCTGATACTCCCAATTTTTCGTCTCACAAATATCAGAAATCAACTGTTTTGGAGAGATAATAATTCCTGCTCCTTGAGCTATTAAGTCATTGGTTCCTTTGCTTAGGGAATCGCAGATTCTACCGGGAAGAGCAAAAATATCTTTCCCCTGTTCTAAGGCAAACTGGGCAGTAATCAAAGAACCGCTACGCTCCTTTGCCTCCATTACAAGTAATACATCACATAATCCGGAAATAATACGATTTCTTCTGGGAAACAGATCTGCTTGGGGAGGCGTCTTTGGCCCATATTCAGAAAGAATACCGCCATTTTTTATAATTTCATGATAGAGTGCCAAATTTTTGGTGGGATAACATACATCCACACCGCACCCTAAGACAGCAAAGGTTCGCCCTTTTCCTTTCAAAGCTCCCTCATGGGCATAGGTATCTATCCCAGAAGCCATCCCACTCATTACGGAAAGACCGTTTTTAACAAGAAGTTCGGAAATCTCCGCTGTATAGGATTTTCCGTAGCCAGTGCATCTTCTGGCGCCTACAATGGAAATGATTCGTTCTGATTCATCAGGCATTTGCCCTTTATAAAAGATTTGAAAGGGAATGTCATGAATGTGTTTCAGTTTTTCTGGATAATCTTCGTCAAAAAGACAAATACAGCGAATGTCTTCGTCTGATACATATTTAAAATAAGAATTCAAATCAAAAGAGGATCTCGTTTCGCAAAACACTTTAATATTTTCTTTTCGTAAAAAAGGAAGTTCCATCAATTCTCTTTCCGATGCTTCATAGATTCTACAAAAATCCCTGTAGTGCTCAAACAACAGTCGTTTTTCTTTGTTGGAAAAAACATGATTGGAACAAAACCAAATCTTATACTTCATAAATACTTCTCCCAATACTTTTTATCCATACTACGATACAAAAAGGCCTCTTTTAGATGAGCCATACATATGTGTTCGCTGCCCTCCATATCAGCAATGGTACGAGCCACTTTTAAGATGCGATGATAGGTGCGGGCCGTCAATGCCATTTCTTCGTACATTTTCTTCATATATAAATAGCTTTCATTATCTAATTCGCAGTACACTTCGATTTTGGATGACGGAATTTCGCTGTTATAAGAAAAGCTTTCGTTTTTGTATCTTTGCCTTTGTATTTCGTGAACCTTTTCTACCCTGCTACGAATCCGGGCCGAGGTTTCATTTGTGGCATGGGTAGTGATTTCATCAAATTTTACTTCCTGGATTTGTACGCAAAGATCAATACGGTCCAAAAGAGGCTGGCTGATTTTGGAAAGGTAATTCCGCACGCTCATTTTATTACAGGTGCAACGATTGAAATCCGGAAAGTAGCCACATTTGCAAGGATTCATCGCAGCAGCCAAAACGATGTTGGCCGGAAAAACAAAATCCCCCTTTGCCCTAGTAACATGAATGACTTTTTCTTCCAAAGGCTGACGCAAAATCTCCAATGTTTCATTTCGAAATTCTGTAAGTTCATCCAAAAACAAAACCCCGCCGGAAGCTAGGGACAATTCTCCCGGGCGAACTACATTTCCACCTCCTCCGGTAAGGCCAGCCGTGCTGATGGTATGATGAGGGGCGCGAAAAGGTCGCTGGGACATTAAAGATTCCCGTTCTTTAAAAAGGCCGCAAACGCTGTAAACTTTTGAAAGCATAAGCTGCTCCTTCGGTGTCATTTCCGGCAAAATAGATGGAATACATCGGGCCATCATGGTTTTTCCTGCTCCCGGCGGTCCCACCATTAAAATATTATGCATTCCGCTGGCACAAATTTCGCAGGCACGTTTTACAAACAACTGTCCGTTTACAAAGGAAAAATCAGCTACCAAATCTTCAGGGGGGGCATCATTACTTTCTAAATTGTTCTGTTTGGTTGTATTTTTTGTTGTTTCATCGGAAATTGGCTTAATTTCAGGCAAAACTCCATCATTTAAATAGGAAATAACTTCTGATAACGATGAGACCCCTACAACAGTAATTCCCGGTACAAGCTTTGCTTCCTTCTTGTTTTCCATTGGAACAATAAAGGTTTCCATCCCCTTATCCTTTCCTCCGCAAACCATGGATAGAATTCCGTTGATACCATGAATTTCACCGTTTAAGCCTAATTCCCCTACGATAAAAACATGTTCAAAATTATTGTTTACAATAACACCCATGGAAACCAAAAGGGCTACAGCAATGGGAAGATCAAAGCCACTGCCGCTTTTCTTCAGACCGGCAGGCAAAATATTGATGGTAATTCGTTTTACCGGAAGATGAAAGCCGCAGTTTTTTAAAGCGGTACGCACTCGCTCCCTGGCTTCACGTACTTCAGAACCTAAAAATCCTACCATTTCAAATACCGGCATACCTTCGGAAATATCTGCTTCAACACTGCAACAGACACCCTCAATGCCATTAATAATGGCGGTAGATATAACACTATACAATTTTACTCCTATTCCTGGGAACATTATCAGATTCGATAAGAAATGTAGCTATATAATAACACGGGATTTTCAAATAGAAAAGATGAAAATCCCGTAATTTTATAAATTCGTATATTGATGTTGATTAAGGTGATATAAGTATTCTTTTATTTTGGCGTGTTCATCCAAAGACAACCTGGGATCACTAGAAAGGAGTTCTTTTACATCCTCTGAAGCTATTTTCAATACCGGCGCATCTTGGTAGATGTCTCCTAAAGAAAAATCAAATTCACCACTTTGGCGGATGCCGTAAAAATCTCCAGGACCTCGAAGTTTTAAATCCTCACTGGCAATGTAAAAACCGTCATTGGAATGGGAAATTACATCCAAACGCTTATTTTTATCTTCTTTGGAACTGTCTACAAAAATACAATAACTTTGATGCTCGCCACGGCCTACGCGACCACGAAGCTGATGAAGCTGAGCTAATCCAAACCGATTGGCATTTTCAATCAGCATTACCGATGCATTGGGAACATTTACTCCAACTTCCACTACTGTGGTGGATACCAAAACATCTATTTTTTGTGCTGCAAAGTCTTCCATAACAGAAGCTTTTTCTTCTGCTGTCATCCTTCCGTGTAGCACTCCAACACTTACTGTGTCCTGATAGTATTGACGTAGTTTTTTTCCGTAATCTGTTACATTTTCGCTTTCCGTTTTTTCACTGGCTTCCACCAAAGGACAAATAACGTATGCCTGTCGGCCAAGTCGTATTTCTTTGTAAATAAACTGATAAGCCGTTGGAACATCCTTTTGTTTGATAACTGCGTTTTTGATAGGTAATCGTTTTGCCGGCACATCGGAAATCACAGAAATATTCATATCACCATACAAAATCATGGAAAGGGTTCTGGGAATTGGTGTGGCAGACATTACCAGTGTAAAAGGACCTTTTCCTTTTTTTCGAAAAGCATCCCTTTGTTTTACTCCAAAACGATGTTGTTCGTCTGTAATTACCAGTCCCAAGGAATCATAATTTGCTTTTTCCTGAATCAAAGCATTGGTACCGATCACATAGCATGGCGTGTCGGAAGCTAATTTTTCGTACACCATACGCTTTTCTTTCATAGTTTTTGAACCGGTTAAAAGAATGGCTTCAAAAGGTAAATCATAGTCCTCTATATACTTTAAAAAGGTATGATAATGCTGGGTGGCCAGGATCTCCGTAGGTGCCATAATCGCCGCCTGGTAACCATTTTCCACCATATAGGTCATTAGCAAAAAGGCAATAATGGTTTTTCCGGAACCAACATCTCCCTGAATCAGTCGTTGAGAAACAAATTCCCCGTTAAAATCATCCATCACTTCCGAAAGGCAAGTCTTTTGACCGTCTGTTAAGGCAAAAGGCAATCCATCCAAGCACTTTTGATAATATTCATTTTTTAAAAGTTTAAAATGATTTGGAACGTCCTCTTCCTTCGTTTTTGTCATCTCCATGTTTAAAAAGAAGGCAAAGAATTCGTTGTAAACCAATCGTTGTCTCGCCTGACACAAAGAATCAAAGGTGTTAGGGAAATGAATCTGCTTTAAGGCATAAGAAAAAGATTCCAACTTTCTCTTTTTAAGCAAATCATTTGGTAAGAACTCTTCCATTTCTAAGGAGTTTACAATATCAGAAACATTCTTTTTGATTTGATTGTTGGACAATCCTTTGGTCAAACCGTAAATAGGCTGAACACTGAGAAGTTCTTTTGCATACTTTTCTTCTGTATAAATCACTGGTTGTTCCATCTTTTTTCGATAGGGACCGTCGGATTTTATCACACCATAAAAAATATAAGTGTTGTGAAGGTTTAATTGGGATTTGATATAGGGAGAACGAAACCAAACCATATTTACCGGTACATTTTCCACAAATGTATTTAAGGTGGTAATGTCCATTTTACCTGTTTTTCTGTTTTTGGGACTCTCCTGAATGCAAATACGAAGAGCAACAATTTCTCCGTCGCAAATATCGGCTAAAGAATCTATAGGTTTGGGAAATTCAAGATAGGTTCTTGGAAAATAAAAAAGAAGATCCCACAAACTTTTTAAGGACAGTTTTTCGTAAAAACCGGCGATTTTATCACCTACACCTTTTAAAGTTTTTATGGAATCTTCTAATATCATCATTTTATTCTACTGATGTCACATAATAATAAACAGGTTGTCCGCCTTCCTGAAGTTCCACATCCAAAGAAGGATATTTTTCTTCAACAGACTTTTTCATCTTATTAGCATCCCGTTTCTTTACATCAGCTCCGTAATACAAGCTAATTAAAGCAGAATCTTCGTCCACCATTTCGTCTAACATATCAAGCATAACTTCTGTAAGATCTTTCTTTACAGCTAAAATACCGGCATCGCCAATACCCATGTAATCGCCTTCGGAAATTTCTTTGTCGTCAATCACGGTATCACGAACCGCATAGGTTACTTCACCGGATTTTACGTTTGCAATTTCTTCTGTCATACGATCCTGGTTTTCTTTTACTGACTGGTCAGGTACAAAATTAATCAAAGCTGTAATACCCTGAGGAAGGGTCTTTGTAGGAATCACAACAACTGTCTTATCCTTGCTTAACTTTTCAGCCTGATTTGCTGCAAGAATAATGTTTTTGTTGTTGGGAAGTACAAATACAGTCTTTGCATTTACCTTTTCTACAGCGGATAAAATATCATCTGTGGAAGGGTTCATGGTCTGACCACCTTCAATGACATAATCAGCACCTAAATCTTTGAAAATCTGTACCAATCCGCTACCGGAAGCAACTGTAACAAATCCCATGTCCTTGGGAGGCTCCTGTGTCTCTTCTTTTTGAGGCATAGGAATTACTTTGCTTTCTTCTTTTACGTCATCATCCACAATATTTACCATGGAAACCTGAGACATGGTACCAAGCTTGGTAGCCTTTGAAATTACACGTCCAGGTTCGTTGGTCATAATGATAACGGATACATACTGATTTTTTTGTTCCACATGGATTTCTTCGCCCAATGCTTCTAAGTAAACCTTGTAATCGATCACATCTTTTGCATTGATGGTGGTTGTACTCTTAATAACGAAAGACATGCGATAAAGGAACTTGGGCATTTCAATTTCTTTTGATGCCTCTTCTTTCTTTTCGCTTCCTTCAATGGATAAATCTACTTCTTTTCCGGAAAGTAAATCAAATCCACCCTTTAATACTTCCAAAAGTCCGCGTCCACCGGAATCTACAACACCAGCTTGCTTTAATACAGGAAGCATTTCTGGAGTCATCTGCAAAGCTTCATCTGCCGCAGCAACCACTGCTTCATAAAATTCAATAATGTCGTCTGTCTTGTCAGCCATTTCGTTGGCCTTATCGGCAGCAGCTTTTGCAACTGTTAAAATAGTACCCTCTTTGGGTTTCATAACTGCCTTGTAAGCAGTTTCTACTGACTTTTGACAAGCCTCAGCTAAAATTTCTACCGTAAGTTCATCATGGGTCTTTGCAACCTTTGTAAAACCACGGAACAACTGAGACAAAATAACACCGGAGTTTCCTCGAGCTCCACGAAGGGAACCGGAAGAAATAGCCTTACACAATGTAGTCATATCCGGTTCTTCTAATGCTGCAACTTCTTTTGCAGCCGACATAATGGTCATTGTCATGTTTGTTCCTGTATCACCATCGGGTACAGGGAACACGTTTAATTCATTTATTTCGTCTTTATTAGCTTCAAGGTATTTGGAACCTGCCAAAAACATTTTTGAAAACTCAGACGCTTTAATGGTATTAATCTCCACCTAATCTAATCCTCCTAGTCAATCACTCGAACGCCTTCTACAAAGACATTAATATTTTTTACCTTCATACCGGTAAACTCTTCTACACGGTATTTCACGGTTTCTTCAAGGTTATCACATACAGTAGCAATACCAACACCATAAGAAACAATTACATGAAAATCCAAAGAGATTTCATTATCTGTAACATTTACGTCAATTCCATGGTTTAAGTAATCAGCTTTCAAAAGCTTAACCAAACCATCTTTCATATTTACTGCGGCCATACCAACAATACCAAAGCATTCAACTGCTACGGAACCGGCATATGTTGCAATTACATCCGCATCAATTACAATCTTACCGAAGTCCGTTTTCATCTGCCCTTGACCTTGCATAGTTTTTCCTCCAATTATTCATTCGTTCAATTGTATGTTATATTGAAACATACATCAAATATTATATCTTATTTCAGTAAAAAAACAAATATTAATAAATAAAAAGAAACCTCTTGCTTTTTTAATAAGCTTTTGATAGAATACTCGTGTTGCGTAAAAAAGCAACTATTAAGTTGGATATAAAGGAGGTGCTTATCATGGCAAAATGTGCAGTTTGCGGAAAAGGTGCTCATTTCGGTATTAAGGTGAGCCATTCTCATAGAAGATCCAATCGTATGTGGAAATCAAACGTTAAATCTGTTAGATGTAAAGTTAACGGAACTCCTAAGAGATTGTATGTTTGCACTTCCTGCTTACGTGCTGGAAAAGTTGAGAGAGCATAATATAAAAAAGAACTGTTTTTAGCAGTTCTTTTTTTATACTCATTTAAAAAAATAAGCACCGGTCAAAACCGGTGCTCTTTTAATATCCAAAATATGTATCAAACATAGTCTTTGCCACAGGAACTGCGTAAGCACTTCCACTACCCGCTCCTTCTAAGACAACGGCAACAGCAATTTCCTTATCTCCTGATTTTGCATATCCCACAAACCAGGAATGGGTTTCATCTTTATTGGAATTGTACTCTGCAGATCCGGTTTTTCCGAAAGCTTCATATAAATCAGATTGTAACTTGGAAGCTGTTCCGTCCGTAACCACATAGCGCATATATGTTTCCAATTCATCTGCCTGAACAGAGGTCAAAATATTACCGTAGGATTCTTCTTCGTATTGTTCTACCAAAGTTCCTTCATCATTTTGAACAGAATCAATGATATAAGGCATCATACATTCCCCATCGTTACATACAGAAGAGGCAATCATTGCCATATGCATAGGAGTAACCAAAGTATCTCCCTGTCCAATGGAGGTTTGCATGATCAAACTGTTAGAAGCCCCATCTTCTAAAGAAAAGGTGCTGGCTTTTACATTGGAAAGCTTTGTGGGCAAGGTTTGATTAAACAATAACTGATTGGCTAATGAACCAAACTCCCTTAGATTCAAAGATAAACCCACTTGAGAAAATACTACGTTACAGGAATTTCCAAAGGCTTCTAAAAACGTTTCCTGTCCATGGGATTTGTTTCCATAACAATGGATTTCATAACCATCGGAGGTATAACTGCCGTTGCAGTCAAACATATCTTCATCATTTCCGTTTTCGTTTAAGTATTCCAAAGCAGTTAGTATTTTAAAGGTGGATCCCGGAGGATATAACCCGGCAATGGAACGATTCAACAGTACGGAAGACTCCGTATCCGTAGCAATACTTTCATAGTTAGCAGCTATGGTATTGGGGTCAAAATCCGGTTTGGAAATCATACAAAGAATCTTTCCTGTAGAAGGTTCCAAAGCTATCACTGCACCATCATAGAACCCCATAGCCTCATAGGCGCTTTGCTGTAATGAGGCATTTAAAGTGGTAACAATAGAATCTCCCTTACTCTTTTCATCTTTTAAGTCATTTAATATTTGGTTCAAAATAAAGCTGTGGCTTCTTAACATATAAAAGTTTCCGTCAAGCTCCGCTCCCATTAATCCATTGGTATTATATCCAACACTATGGGCAAACACATTGCCAAAGGGATAGCTTCGAACCTCGTTGCCCTCATCATCTATATAAGATGTAGCAAGGGTTTGTCCGTCAGAAGACAAAATATCTCCCCGAATAATGCTGTTGGACAATTGCGATATTCTTGCATTGTAGGGATTGTTAATGAAGTCTTCACTTTGGAATCCCAAAAAATAGCAAAAATATGCACTTAAAGTAATAAACAATGCTAAAAAACCATAGGTAATTACTGCAAACTCTCTATTCCGTGAAACCTTTTTCACAGATTCCTCTTCTTCTTGAATCATAGGTTCAACAGGTCGTTTTTTTGTTTTTGCTTTTTTCTTTTTTTTATTGTTTTTCGGATTTAAATCAATTACTTCGATTTCTTTTGGTTCTCTTTGTCTTGCCATCTTCCACTTCACTTTCCTGGTCGTTTCGTATTATGTATAATCCCTGAATTACAGCAAACAATATCATAGTGGAAAGTAAGGAACTTCCACCGTAGCTTACCAAAGGAAGGGTAACCCCTGTTGAGGGAATAAATTTTGTTACACCACCTAAGGTCAAAAATACCTGTATACCATAGACGGTTCCAAGTCCCAATGCAACCAACTTATAAAAAGAATCTTTCACACTCATAGAAATGTTAAAAAACATTAATAAGCAACTAATGCAAACAAAAATCAAGCACAGCGCTACTACACCGCCCATTTCTTCGGATATAGCAGCAAATACAAAGTCCTTTGTAACTACAGGAATTTTATCCGGCATACCTTGGCCTAAACCGCTTCCAAACCAGCCACCGGTTCCGATTGCAAAAAGGGATTGGCTCACCTGATATCCTTGATTGTCAATGACAGACAAGGGATCCAACCAGGCGATCACTCGGTTTTGTACATGGGTAAAGAGTTTATATGCCAAAAAGCTTCCTATGGCTCCTAATCCCAATCCCCCAATAAGAATGATGGGCTTTTTTGTTGCCACATAGATCATAGCTAAGTACGTTACCAAAAAAATAGCTGCTCCACCTAAATCCTTTGAGGCAATCAAAAGCAATACATGAAGCATGGCAACTGCCGTTGCATAAATCAATTCTGACAAATCTTCC
This sequence comes from Lachnospiraceae bacterium, assembly GCA_024694625.1. Classification (GTDB taxonomy): domain Bacteria; phylum Bacillota; class Clostridia; order Lachnospirales; family Lachnospiraceae; genus JAILEN01. Next base: position 77,066 of record JAILJP010000114.1, read on the forward strand.
CATTCATACAAAACAGAAGCTACGAAAAAAACAAACAAAATTTTAATGAATTCGGAAGGTTGAATGGTCACCGGTCCCAAGGAAATATTTAATTTTGCTCCATATTCCGTAGAACCTGCAATGGCAACAACTCCCAGACCTCCGATTCCAATCAAGGCATATAGAAAGCTTAAATAGCTTAAAAACTTTAGCTTGCTGATAAACAACGGAATCAAACAGGTAATCACCAAAGCAACACAGGCTAACCCAAACTGACGAATGGCCTGGTTCATATTTAGCCGAGTTAAGACAATAAAGCTTATGGTCAAAAGCATGCACATATTGTTTACTACAGAAAGGGATGCTCCTTTGTAGATTTTATTGTAAATCAACAAAGTTAATGCAATAAAAATCATCTCCGCCAATGACATAATCAAAATGCGAAAATCCATGGTGGTACAAAGCAACACCGCATTTGCATTTAATAAAATCAAATAAATCAGCGTAGTTTGCTTTTTATACATACGCTCTCTCCGCCACTGACTCATTCCACGGCGCAATACCGCAAAACAATCATAGGTATAAATAGCAAACATTATCATTATGGTGTATTTTGAAATTGTAACTAGTAAATGCAGCAATTTAATTTACTCCTCGTTTAAAATGTCCTCTGGTATAGTCAAAACTTATTTCTTCAGGTGATTGGTTTAAATAAATGGAAGAAAACTGCGAAAGAATTTGTTTTGTTTCTTCCAAAGATTCTACTGTAAAATCCAATCGCAACCGACCCATGCCCAAATCATCCAAGTGTTCTTCGTCAAAAATCATAGTAGGAACACTGTTATATATTACATTGGTACAATGATAACACTGATTGACCACAGGGAATCTCTTTTTTTGTCTGTCTTCCAAATACAATACACTTTCCGGTTTAGATTTACAGGGAAAAGTAGACTGGAACACACAATTTGCCATATACATAAGGGGCACATAGCCGTAAACCAACAGTTCGCTGGAGCCATTGATCCTGTGTCGTAATTCCTTTTCATTTAATTCCAAAGGTGCATAAAAATTCTTATAACCTAAATCTCCAAAGGCTTTTTCACTTCGATTGGAAAAGGTATAAAGACGTTGATCAAAAAATACCTTTGATTTTGGAATATGTAATGCTTCCAATAGTCCCAAACTATCATAGGAAGATACATAAAATCCCAAAACTTTATCCTTCCAATTGGAAATCTTTTCTTTCAAATTTACAATTTCTCTGTCTCGAATTACCACAGGCAAGCTAAGGCAAAGGTGTTTCTTTTGTTTTAAAGCGCTATTTATATTGGTTTCATCTTGTAGCCATAGATTGTCCTTTAACACAAGTGTTTCAACAAACTTTGCCTCTGCAACAGCTTGTAGCTGTTCGATCTTTGAAACACCCACTACAATACCGGAAATCTCCGAGGATACATCCCAGTCATCCATTGGCTTGTAAGGAAGGATTTCTTTTTCCTCTTGAGAAGAAAACGCAGCCAAAGCATCTCTTCGTAAACTTTTTACATATTTTAAAGGGACAAAGACATTTTCATCCATATAAAACATAATGTCTTTTAATTCAAAGCTACTGTCTCCGGAAGCAGAGAGTTTTTCATAAACGTCTTTTTGTTTTGTGGGACGGCTTTTACTCTCTTCTACCAAAGAACTTTTTAATTCCACGGTTTTTCCATTTTCATCCCAAACGTTTAGGCAAAGAGGTTCACCGATTCGTGCAATAAATTCACCTGACAAAGGTATCTTTTTTGCTTTTGCATCTCCAATAAAAGGTTCTTTGTTTTTCTGGATAAAGGAAGAATTTTCATAATCCATCATGTCTTTGTGATTATGATAATCAAAATAATATCTGGTAAAACCACCGCGATTTCCTGCATCCATAAGACGTTTTATGTCTTTTTCATCTACGCGATAGTGTTCACTGCCAAATTCCAGCAAGCGATCCACATATTTGCGATATACAGAAACCACATTGGTAACATAGGCTTCGTTTTTCAAACGTCCTTCGATTTTCAAAGAATATACACCGGCATCGTAAAGTCGATTTAAATCATGAATCCCCCATAAATCCTTTGGAGAAAGAAAAAACTGATTCTCCTGTGACAAATACGCACCATTTTCATTGCAAAGCTTGTAAGGCAATCTACAGGGCTGTGCACATCTTCCACGATTTCCGCTTCGTCCACCGATAAAGGAAGACATAAGGCAATTTCCTGAATAACATACGCAAAGGGCGCCGTGGACAAAGGCTTCGATTTCAATGCCAACTTCTTTGTGAATCTTTTGAATTTCAGTCAATGACAACTCTCTTGCCGTAACAATCCGTTTTGCTCCGTTTTCCTTTAAAAAAGAGGCTCCATACACAGAAGAAAGATTCATCTGGGTAGAGGCATGTAACTCCAACTGAGGAAAATGATATTTCAAAAAATGAAACACGCCGAAATCTTGAATAATGACGCCATCAATTCCTGACTGATAATAAAAGGACATATAATCATATAAATCCCGCTCAATTTCTGTGTTTTTCAAAAGGGTATTTACGGTTAAATACAACTTTTTGTTTCGATTGTGGGCAAAGGTCAATGCTTCTTTGGCATCTTCCTTAGAAAAATTCTTGGCACTTGCCCTCGCTCCAAACAAATCACCGCCAAAATAAACCGCATCTGCACCGGAATTTATGGCACTTTTTAATATTTTCAAATCTCCCGCAGGAGCTAAAACTTCCATTCCGTTTTTCATACTAACATCCTACAAAAAAACAGGGGCTTTACCACCCCTGTAAATTAATCATCTGAATCCGGTCCTAAAAGAGCATCCTCTAATGATGCTTCCAATCTGGCCTTTAATGATAACAGTTCTTTTTTCTCAGATTCCAAAGAACTCAACTCTTCTTCTAAGGTTTCAATGCGAACCTGATTTGATATTAAATCATGCTTCAAGTCGTAAATCTCTTTGTCTTTTTGTTCCAAATCGCTTTCGTACTTGTCACACAAATCCTTAGCCTTGAAATAATCGTCCGCAAGATTGATTTCCAACAAGGTGGACTTCATATCAACGGTAAAATTATTCATACCGCTTAAATTTTCGAATTCAGCAAGTTTGCCGTTAATGTACGAAGCGATTCTCTGTAAATACTCTTCCTCTTCGTATCCGCTTAACGTATAAATTTTTCCGCCAATGAGTACTTGTGTACTTTTCTTTGCCGACATATACTCCTCCAAGAAACAAAATCATATTTATTATAGCCATAAACCCTTTAAAAATACAATCATTTTTTCAGTCCAAAATGACTGTAAGCAAAATCTGTGGCTACTCTCCCTTTCGGGGTTCGATTGATAAATCCGTTTTTTACCAAATAAGGCTCATAAACATCTTCTATAGTACCGCTGTCTTCACCAATGGCTGCAGCCAAGGTGTCCAAACCAACAGGGCCTCCGCCAAACTTTTCCATAATCATTAGCATAATTTCTTTGTCATAGCGGTCCAGTCCCAAAGTATCCACATCCAACAAATCCAAGGTGGATGATGCTACTTCTTTTGTAATCACTCCGTCGTATTTTACTTCTGCAAAATCCCGGACTCTCTTTAGCCAACGATTGGCAAGACGAGGGGTTCCACGGCTTCTTCTGGCCAGTTCAAAAGCCCCTTCTTTTTCTATCTCCACATTCATCTTTTTCGCAGAATTCATAACAATGGTCTCTAGTTCTTCCGGAGTGTAAAATTCCATATGAAATACCACACCAAAACGGTCACGCAAAGGTGCAGACAAAAGTCCGGCTCTGGTCGTAGCCCCAACCAAAGTAAACTTAGGCAAATCCAAACGAATGGAATGTGCCGTAGGTCCTTTTCCAAGGATGACATCAATGGCATAATCTTCCATAGCGGAATACAACACTTCTTCCACCTGGCGATTTAATCTGTGAATTTCATCGATAAAAAGCACATCGTTTTCAGACAGACCGTTTAAAATGGCTGCCATATCTCCAGGCTTTTCAATGGCGGGACCGGTTGTGATTTTGATTTTCACGCCCATTTCCGCAGCAATAATATTTGCCAATGTGGTTTTTCCAAGTCCGGGAGGTCCGTATAAAAGCACATGATCCAGTGCTTCCCCACGGTTTTTCGCAGCGTTCATGTACACCGTAAGGCTTTCCTTTACCTGGGTTTGACCAATGTATTCTGAAAGCTTTAAGGGGCGTAAACTGTTTTCGTTAGAAGCCTCTTCTTTATTTAATTCTGTAGTAATAATTCGCTTATTCATAAATTATCTCTTAAGTTTATTTAATGCTTCTTTTAACAGCGTCTCTTCTGTCATATCCTCATTTACTTCAACTTCATTTAATGCCTTAATAGCATCTGCATTGGAAAATCCCAAAGCAGTAAGTCCAAGTAACACGTTGTTTTTCATAGCACCAAAGGAAGTTTGGGATGAAGTTGTGCCTGTAGCATTTTCACCAATGGATTCCATCACCACATCTTCTAAATCCAGCTTATCCCGAAGTTCCACAATGATCTTTTGGGCAGCTTTTGTTCCAATGCCGGGAGCCGCAGTAATCGCTTTTACATTTTCTCCAATAATGGCGTAGGTCAAATCTTCTGCTGAAAGAACAGATAAAATGGAAATGGCACCCTTGGGGCCAACACCGCTGACACTAATTAAAAGTGTAAAAATCCGCTTTTCTTCTTTGGATAAAAATCCAAAAAGTGCTGTGCCATTATCGTTGGACTGATAATAGGTATAAACCTTAACCGTCTCGTTATGCACCAATTTTTGCAAGGAAGTCAGAGGCATAAAAATCTCATATCCGATTTCATGATTGTCAATTACGGCTGTTTTTTCGCCGATTTCAGCTACTATCCCCTCAATATATGCGTACATTTTAGATTTGTTCTCCTATAAAATAAAAACCTTTACATTCAGTAAGTTTTACTGTGACTATGGTTCCAATCAAAGAAGCATCTCCCTTGAAATGAACCAAAGTATTGTTGTCGCATCTACCGGTCACTAAAGAATCATCATGTTCGTTTACCTGTTCCACCAAAACTTCTACGCTTTGACCAGTCACCTCAGCCTTTTTTTCCTGACCAATATTTTGAACCAGTTTCAAAAGTCTCTGGAAACGGTCCTTTGTAATATCTTCCGGTATTTGTTCCTTTTTGGCTGCGGGAGTTCCCGTTCTAGGGGAATAAATAAAGGTAAAGGCCGAATTGTAGCGAACCTTTTCTACCACATCCATAGTTTCCATAAAGTCTTCTTCTGTTTCACCGGGATATCCCACAATAATATCTGTAGTAAGCGCAATATCCGGGATGGCTTCACGAAGCTTTCTCACAATATCCAAATACTTTTCTTTATCATAATGACGGTTCATATCTGCCAAAAGTCTAGAAGATCCGGACTGTAAAGGAAGATGCATATGACGACAGATTTTTTTGTTTTCTGCCATAACACGAATCAAATCATCGGACAAATCCTTGGGATGGGAAGTCATAAAACGAACTCGCTTTAATCCCTCAATCTTACATACTTCTTCCAAAAGCTCAGAAAATGTAATGGGATTTTCCAAATTCTTTCCGTAGGAGTTTACATTTTGTCCAAGAAGCATTACTTCAACAACACCATCGGATACCAAGCGTTCGATTTCCTGCAAAATATCTTTAGGTTCGCGGCTTCTTTCCCGTCCACGAACATAGGGAACGATACAATAACTGCAGAAATTGTTGCAACCAAACATAATATTCACGCCGGATTTAAAGGCATATTTACGATCTGTGGGAAGTTCTTCCACGATTTTATCTGTGGACTCCCAAACATCAATGACCATCTTTTCTGACTGAAGCATCTGGCAAACCAATTCCGCAAATTTGAAAATATTGTGGGTACCAAAAATCAAATCCACAAAAGAATAACTCTTTTTTATCTTTTCAATCACGGTGGGTTCCTGCATCATGCATCCACATAAACCAATCTTCATGTCTTTATTTTTCTTTTTAAAGCCGTTTAAATAACCAAGACGACCATAAACCTTTTGATTGGCATTGTCACGAACAGTACAGGTGTTGTAGATTACAAAATCCGCGTCTTCTTCTTCGATTTCGACATAACCGATGTTTTCCAAAATACCGATTAATTTTTCGGAATCTCTGGCATTCATCTGGCAACCGAAAGTAGTTACATGAAAGGTCAGCTTACGACCTACTTCCTCTTCTTTCTTCTTTAAAAGTTCCTTTGCCAGATTCATAAAATAAAACTGACGCTGAGGTTCTGTTACTGGGATTTCATTTAAATTCATACTAATACATTTCAACTTTCTAATTAAATTTGTAAAGACTCTTTTTATTTGTAAATGGATGTATCAGTAATTACAACATCCATATCGATATCATGTTTTTCAGGTAAAAAAGAATAGATTTGTTCTTCAAAACATGTGCCAATTTTGAGAATATCTTTGTTTTTTAAAAATCGATCATAATAGCCTCCACCATACCCGATGCGATGGCCTTCTTTTGAAAAAGCCATACCTGGTGCAAAGCAAATAACAGGACGATTTATTACAAATATACTACTATCGTTTATAGGTTCCATTACATGGAATTTTCCTTCTTTAAAATCAGACATGGAATTCACCTTAAAAAACTCTATGGTTTTTTTGTAGGTCTTAGGAAAATAAAGATGCATGTCTTTTTTTAGCAACTTCTCATATAAAGGTAGTAAATCAACTTCACCTTGTAAGGGATAATAACATAAGAAATCTCTTATACTACTGTGTTTTTCTATGTAATTTAAAATATTTTGAATCAAAGAAAGGGACTTTTGTTGTATGGATAATTCATCTAAGTTACTTCGATATGCTTTTACACTGTTTCGAATTTCAAAAGCTTCCATTAACCAACTTCTCCCTCCAGAACATCCTGTAAAAAGAAATCGTCATCTTTGTTTGATTCAAAAAATGTACCAATATAATTGCCTTCGAAGATTTCATGCAAAATAGAAACATCTGCTCCATTGGCAATAATCATATCCGCTCCGCTGGCGCTGGCAATTTGCGCAGCACGAATCTTTGTGGTCATACCACCGGTACCAATACTGCTTCCCGGAGTTCCAGATCCCATAGCAATCAATTCATCGTCGATTTTGTCTACGTATTCTACCAATTTTGCCTCAGGATTCTTCTTTGGATCGTCCGTATAAAGTCCATCGATATCAGATAACAAAATCAAAAGATCTGCATGTACCAAAGAAGTAACAACCGCAGCTAGGGTGTCATTGTCACCAAACTGGATTTCGTAAGTGGATACGGTATCATTTGCGTTTACAACAGGAATCACCCCTAGTTCAAAAAGCTTTTCAAAGGTATTCTCTGCATTTTTTCTGGAAACATTGTCCAGCATGGTGTTTTTGGTCATTAAAACCTGACCACAGTCCTGATTGTACTCACTAAAATAGGTCTGATATACGCTCATAAGTCTGGCTTGACCAACAGAAGCCAATGCCTGACGAAGAGGCATCTCCTTTGGTCTCGTTTTGTAGCCTAAGGTTTGACGTCCCACAGCAATGGCACCAGAGGAAACCAGGCACACGTCCATTCCACGATTTCTTAAATCACAGATTTCTCGAACCAGTCGCTCCAGCTTAATATAATCCAGCCTTCCTGTCTTTTTATGAACCAAAGAGTTGGATCCGATTTTTACAACAACTCTTTTCTTTTTTGATAATCTTTTATTCTTCATTTTTCTTCCTTCATGACATTCTTTCACTAATATAATAATTTAACAAAACACAAGCATTTATGCAATGTTTTCCGACAAAAGAAAGATTCAATAACGAACATGAAAACTGCGTTCTTCCTCGTCAACCTGCAAGATGGTTTTCTTAATATCATTGATATAGATGTGTCGTCCACCGTAGAGACCCAAAATCATCTTTTCAATCGCTTCCTCATCTCCTTGAACTTCCATTTCCACAGAATCATCCCAGTTATTTTTCACCCAGCCGGTAAGACCAAGTGACTGCGCCAAATACTGTGCCGTATATCGAAAGCCCACTCCTTGGACTTCGCCTTTAAAAATATAGTGTTCACGAATAATCATGAGTTCTCCGTTTCTGTTTTTTTAATTACACTCCTTCTATCAACATCTCCATCGGACAATCCAAAGCATTAGAAAGGCGAAATACATACTCCACGTTAGCTTTTGACAGTGATTTGGTCCCCTGTTCATAATGCTGCAAGGTTCGAAGAGGTATATCACATAAAGAAGCAAGTTGGCTTTGAGACAGACCTCGGCTTTTTCGTAGTTCCTGTAAATATGTGACTACCCTGGCTTCGCTTCGCATTTGATTGACATCTTCCACAAAGTGCATGACATCCATTTCATGATATTTGTCATACATAAGATATATTTGGTCAATGGGAATCTCCTGCTGTAGCTTCAGCAAACTGGTGGCGGTATACCACTGATAAAAAGCAATCATCCATCCCAACCAGTATTCGATGCTTTTTTTGTCTGATAATCTTGGCGTAATAAACTCGCTTTCACCATTTTTTTTCTCAACAATCGCAAGAGCAAGTTCTATCCCTGACATTCCGGAAACAATATAGGGGTCACCACATTCAAAACGCGGACGCAAATCTGATTTGATGAACATATCATAAAACA
>JAILJP010000063.1 GCA_024694625.1 Lachnospiraceae bacterium
AAAAGAAACAGACTCTACGCACACAGAAGTTGGACGGGATATCTTATCTTTGTGATTGAGTTTGATTTTAACAGTGGAATACATAAAGTTACCATGAATCGTGATCCTGAACAGTATAACAGCATTTCAGTGGAAGATGACTCTGCGCTTATTAATGAATGTCTGAATTGGTGGACTGGGGATGATTATAATTTTTACGAACATTGGATTAGCGATACGGTAAACGCCATGGGCATGAAAGCCTATATGGATTTGCCTGAAGCTTATGATGATATTGCATCGCGATTGTTAAAAGAACTTGTGCAGACGCATCCAAATGAAAATATCACCATATCACCCATTTCCGTGGCAGTTATGCTGACAATTCTGCTAAATGCAGCCGGAGGAGCCTCAAGGGAGGAAATTCGAAAAGTATTTGGGGAGTTTTCAGATGATGATATAAACCATTGGATTTGTAAGCTGCAGGATAACTTGTCAATCGGATCACAGCTGACATCGGTAAGTGCTGCTTTTGTGAAACCGGATATGAAGCGCGATGTCAGTGATAATTTTATGATGAGTTTTACGGATCTGGGTGGAAGACTGCTATCATCAGATGAAGGTGTAGAGCTTGTAAATGAGTGGATACGGAATCATACAAAAGGAATGATTCCTCATACTATAGATCAGTTGCCACCGGATGTGGCATTGATCTTGATTAATGCCATATCTTTTGATGCAAAATGGAGCAAGAAGTATCAAGAGGATGATATTTATGAGTCTGAGTTTAAAAATATTGACGGAACGACATCGAAAGTGCAGATGCTTAACAGTACAGAGACCGTATTTGTAGAGGGCGTAGAGATGGATGAAGAAATGGATGATGGATATGCATTCCGCGGATTTGTTAAGCCATACAGGGGAAACAAATATTCATTCATGGCTATTCAGCCCTATGAGGAAGGGCAGGAGGCACTATCCTTTATTGCTGAGAGAATCAGGCTTTCTGAGGTTTTTGAGGATCGATATGAGGATTTGGTATATGCGTCCATCCCGGAGTTTGTGGTTGATTTTGATGTAGAACTAACAGATATTTGCAAAAGATTGGGAATGAAACTGATTTTTACCAATGAAGCTGATTTTTCTCCCATGACCAAAGTGGAGTGCAAATTAGATAAGGTGATTCATAAAGTTCATTTAGATGTGGATCGTAAAGGAACTAAGGCTGCATCTGTAACTATGGCAACTTTGATGGAAACCGGGGCACCGCCAAAACACGAAACGATTGTTTTGGACAGACCGTTTATCTATGCCATTATGCATAATGAAACGGGGCTTCCGGTGATAGCCGGGGTGTGTAGTCGGATTTAAAAGAGGATTGTAAAAGAAGGGAGTTTGCTATGGATGGAATATTTGGAATTGATTGGAATCATGATGGGCAGGTGGATATCGTAGAAGACATAATTACAGCAGATGTGTTGGGGTTGCTTGATGATGAGGAGAATGAAGATCCTGATGACATAGAAGATGAGGAGGAAGACTAGACATGGAGTCCGGAAGAAAAAGCGGGGCAGGCATGTATGGCGGTCTCTTTGATTTTAATCAGGATGGAAAACTTAATATATTAGAAAAATCTGCTGAAATGGATTATTTTGCAGATCAAGTAGAAGCCTCTAATACTCAATCGAAGCAACTGTGTGATGCAGTTTGGGAAGCACTTGGTGGAAGCTTTGATCAAGATGGTAATCCAATCAGAGTGGAAGAGAGACAGGTGGAATTAACCTGCGAGTTTGTTAAAAAAGAAGATTTATTAGGGGATACTCAAACTAATAATGAGACAGACAGCGATGCATTAGATATAAGTATTTCTCCCGAAGTAATTAATCAAATATATGAAATGGCGATTCGTGGAGAATTGACATCTGATGATAAATAAGCTGGTATTTTTATGACCCTCCATAAAGAATAATATAGGGTTAGAAAGAAATAAATCTTTCTAACCCTTTTTTTATTGTAGTTGGAGGTATGAACTATGGTTGTGTTATGTATTTTGATTTTCCCGTTTGCGGTATTAGCAGATCTTATGAAGATGAACAATGGTGGTGGAAGAAGAAAGACAAGATGGTATTAGGAGGGCTTTGTCATGATTACACTGTTCTTTATGTGGATTTTATGGGAAATACTGAAATTGACATTGTTAATATTTTTTGGTGTCTTACATTCCCGATTAGGGTGATTTTGTTACCATTTAAATTATTCAAAATATAAAAATGCTAAAGGAGGAATTTTATTATGGCAGGTTTTGGATTTGATGCAGGACAGATTATGGCAGAGGGAAAGAAGGGGGACATGTATGTAGTCATCCAGGTTGTGTTGACGGAGAAGTTTATTGGAACTGGTTCTGGAGTTTCCAGTTTAACGAATCTTCAGAAGACGATTAATGAGCAGGCAGCTAAGGGATATCGACTCCATACGATATCTACCACTTCATCAGGTTCCAAGGGATTTATGGGTGGTGATAAAATCCAGGCAACCATGGTTTTTGAGAAAGTGATTTAATCGTATATGGTGGAAAGATTTGTATTCTGGATTAAGGGAATCATGATGCCGGAACGTGGGTGCAGTGGATGCTGCATCCATTGCCGGTATTTTGAAGTGTGTAAAACGGAGATGAGTGCCATGTATGGAGAAACTATGATTATTCGGGATAAAAAGGAAACTTAGAACAAATTTGTACAAAAGTCGGATTTATAACCCTCGATTTTATGAATATATGATATAATCAATTTGTTGCGTATATTCAAAACGAGGGGGATTATATGTCAAAAGGTAAAAACCAGAAATTAAAGCTTTACCGTCTATACTACTATTTGCTGAGAAAGACTGATGAAAATCACAGTGTCACTATGAAGCAAATCCGTGAGGAATTGGAAAAATATGACATTACTGCTGATCGGAAGAGTCTCTACAATGACATTGATGAGACAAAGATTCTTGGCATAAAAGTTGAGGGACGTCAGATTGGACGTAATTATTTTTATAGAGTAATTCAAAAACACTTTGAATTGGCAGAGTTGAAGCTTCTTGTGGATGCGATTCAGTCTGCAAAATTCATTTCAGAGAAAAAATCCCGAGTTTTAATAAAAAAGTTAGAAGAGTTCGCCAGTGAATACGAAGCTCAGGAACTTCAGCGCCAGGTCGTAATGTCCGGACGTGTGAAGACCATGAATGAAAGTATTTATTACAACGTGGATGAAATACATCATGCCATTGGTGAAAATCGTCGGATTACTTTCAATTATTGGAAGTGGAATCTTAACAAAGAGATGATTCTAAAAAAGGATGGAAATCTTTATGAAGTCAGCCCGTGGGCGCTTTGTTGGGATGACGAGAACTATTATCTCATAGCATTTGACGAGAATGAGCAGAAAATCAAGCATTATCGTGTCGATAAGATGAAGAATATCACCATGACAGATGACCTTCGAAATGGCAGGAATCATTTTGAACATTTCGATGTGGCAGAATATATGAAGAGAAGTTTCGGAATGTTTGGCGGTGACTCAGAGCTTGTGAAGCTTCGAGTAAAGAATGATTTGGTGGGAGTTATTATTGATCGATTTGGAAAAGATGTATCGCTATTTCCGGATGACAAGGAGCATTTTCTTGTCCATGTAAAAGTCAATGTGAGCAATCAGTTTTTTGCGTGGGTATTTGGGCTTGGAACCGGTATTGAGATAATGGGCCCGGAAAAAGTGAGAGCGCAAATACAGTCCTATATTGCAGATGTTTGTAAAATATATAAATATCATTGATATTTTGAAAATAAAAAAGAAGGAGTTATTAGAATGGCAGAGAGTAAAGATTTACTAAATGTATTATGGAGTGGAGCAGATGTGCTTCGAGGAAAGATGGATGCAAATGAGTATAAGACTTATTTGCTTGGATTGGTTTTTTACAAATATCTTTCAGACTCTTATTTGGCGAAGGTTTATGATCTATTAAATGATGAAACACCGGATAGTCTA
>JAILJP010000015.1 GCA_024694625.1 Lachnospiraceae bacterium
TAGGTGATGGACTTCGTGATGCATTTGATCCGAAGATGAAATAAGGAAGGAAGTTAGTTATGAGTGAATATTTAGTAGATATACAACATGAAAGATTGTCCTTCTTTACTCCGGCCGGAGAAGTGAAGGCATTAAACGACGTAACCATCCAGATGAAGGAAGGCGAAGTTTTAGGTATTGTAGGTGAGTCCGGCTCCGGAAAGTCTGTTACGGCTTATTCCATTATGGGACTTACTGCAGAAAACGGTAAGATCGTTGGTGGTTCCGTAGAATTCAACGGACATCGTATGGATCAGCTTACCGAAAGCGAAATCAGAAATATCCGTGGTAAGGAAGTAAGTATTATTTTCCAGGATCCCATGACTTCATTGAATCCTGTATATACCATTGGAAATCAGATCGAAGAAGCAATTAAGCTTCATACGGAAAAGAAGGGGCAGGAAGTTCACGACAGAGCAAAAGAACTTCTTACCTTAGTAGGTATTAACGAACCTGAGAAGCGTTTGAAACAGTACCCCCACGAATTGTCCGGTGGTATGAGACAGCGTGTTATGATCGCTATTGCGTTGGCATGCGAACCTAAGCTTTTGATTGCGGATGAACCTACTACCGCATTGGACGTTACCATCCAGGCACAGATTTTATCCTTGATGGTAGAGTTAAAAGATAAGCTTGGAATGGGTATTATCTTAATTACTCATGACCTTGGTGTGGTTGCTTCTATGTGTGATCACATTGCGGTTATGTATGCCGGTGAAATTGTAGAATATGGTCCTGTGGATGATATCTTCTACACACCTCAGCATGAATATACAAAGGGATTGCTTCGTTCCATCCCTAAGCTTCATGAAAAAGAACAGGGTAAATTGGTACCGATCGAAGGTCAACCCGTTGACTTGTTAAATCCTCCGGCAGGATGTCCTTTCGCACCTCGTTGTGAATCCTGCATGAAGATATGCTTAAACAAGAAACCGGAAAAGACAGAGTTTGAAAACGGTCATTACGGACGTTGCTGGTTACATGAGAAAAAAGCCTTTGAAGAAGCTAGTAAGGGAGGAAATCAATAATGTCAGAGAATTTATTGGAAGTTACTGATCTGAAACAGCATTTCCCGGTGGCAGGCTCAAAAAAGGTAGTACGTGCCGTTGATGGTGTTTCATTATTTATAAAAAAAGGAGAGACCTTTGGTCTCGTAGGTGAGTCAGGCTGTGGTAAAACCACTACCGGCCGAAGCATTATGCGTTTGGTTGAGCCTACTTCCGGAAAGATTGTCTATGATGGAGAAACTATCTATGACAGTGAAAACAAGATTTACGCAGACATGTTGCCTTACCGTCGTAAGATGCAAATCGTGTTCCAAGATCCTTACGCATCTTTGGATCCTCGTATGACTGTAGGGGATATTGTTGGAGAAGCTTTGGATATTCATAAATTATATGAAAGCAAAGACGACAGACACTCAAAGATCATCGGTCTTTTAGAGCGTGTAGGATTGAACTCTGAGCATGCAAACCGTTATCCTCATGAGTTCTCCGGTGGACAGAGACAGCGTGTTGGTATCGCAAGAGCCTTGGCTGTTAATCCGGAATTTATCGTTTGTGATGAACCTGTATCTGCATTGGATGTTTCCATTCAGGCACAGGTGGTAAATATGTTTGAAGAATTACAGGATGAATTGGGCCTTACCTATTTATTTATTGCCCATGACTTATCTGTAGTAAATCATATCTCCGATCGTATCGGTGTTATGTATTTAGGACACTTGGTTGAGATGGCAGACAGTGATGAATTGATTTTCCACTCTATGCATCCTTATACCAGATCCTTGATTTCCGCAATTCCTATTGCAGATCCCAAGGTAGCAAGAGCGTCCAAACGTATTATTTTGTCCGGAGATGTACCTTCTCCGGTAAACCCGCCCAGTGGATGTCCTTTCAGAACAAGATGTCCTTACGCGGATGAGCTTTGTGCAAGCCAGGCTCCGGAGTTTAAAGAGGAAACTCCCGGACACTATGTAGCTTGCCACCACCTCGACAAGCTCAATTAAAATGGTATAAAATCCAGCTACGGGTTTTATATATATTTCTAACAAGCGTTAAGCTATAAAAGAGGAGGAAGAGAAATGAAGAAAAAAGTAGCACAGGTTGTTGCTGCACTTCTTGCTGTTTCTATGCTTGCTACTGCATGTGGCGGAGCAAAGAATAGTTCTGACAATGGTTCAGCTGACAGCACAGAAAGCGCTAGCGCAAACGAATTAAACGTTCAGGTTGGACCTTCACCTGAAACAATTGACCCTGCACTTAACTCAGCAGTTGACGGTGCAAACATGATTATTCATGCATTTGAAGGTTTATTAAAGTTCGATCAGGACAACAATGTTGTTGCTGGTTGTGCAGAGACATGGGAGACTTCTGAAGATGGTCTTAAATGGACATTCCACTTAAGAGATGGATTAAAGTGGTCTGATGGCAGTGATTTAACTGCAAATGATTTCGTATACTCATGGCAGAGAGTTGCAGATCCTGCAACAGCTGCACCTTATGGTTACGATCTTTTAAACCAGGTTGTTGGTTATACAGAAGTTTCTGAAGGAACTGCTGATGTATCTACACTTGGTGTATCCGCTCCTGATGATTCTACTTTCGTAGTAGAACTTTCTAGCCCTTGCACATACTTCGACAAGATTTGTGCATTTGCTGTTTTGATGCCTGTACAGCAGGCTACCATCGAAGCAAACGGTGATGAGTGGACTACAAACCCTGAAACTTATATCACAAACGGAGCTTACTATGTAACAGAGTACACTCCTGGTGAGCAGATTGTAATGACAAAGAACCCCAACTACTGGGATGCTGATTCCGTTACTTTCGATACCATCGTTTGGCATTTGATTGAAGATGCTAACGCTTCTTATTCTGCATATCAGCAGGGTGAGTTAGACATGATCAAGGATGTTCCTACCGAAGAAATCCCTTCATTAGAAGGAAACGAAGAATTCTACGTAGATCCTATCATGGGTACTTACTATGTAACATTCAACTGCAACAAAGAGCCTTTCAACAATGCTAAGGTTCGTGAAGCTTTGTCACTTGCAATTGATAGAGAATATGTTGCATCTACCATCATGCAGGGAACATACTCAGCTGCTACAAACTTTGTAGGACCTGGTGTTTCTGATGCAGCAGAAGGATCTTCATTCGCTGAAGTAACTACTTCTGAATATGGTGATCACTTCGACAACTCTGATTACGATGCTAACCTTGAAAAGGCAAAAGCATTACTTGCTGAAGCTGGTTATGAAAACGGTGAAGGATTCCCTGAATTCGAGTACTTAACAAACGATTCCGGTTACCATAAAGCTGTTGCTGAATACTTACAGTCAGCTTGGGCTGAACTTGGTCTTACAATGACCATCAACATTCAGGAATGGCAGACAGTAACAGCTGACCGTCGTGCTGGTAACTTCGATGTTGCTCGTAACGGTTGGGTTTATGACTGGGATGATCCTTCCAATATGATTAACCTTCTTGAGACTTCCAACGGAAACAACGATGGTAAGTATTCTTCAGAAGCTTTTGACAGCCTTGTAGACCAGGCTCGTCAGACAACTGATGTTGAAGAACATTACAGCTTACTTCATCAGGCAGAGCAGGTACTCTTAGATGATGCTGCAATGGCTCCTATCGCTTACTACAACGATTTCTGGTTACAGAAGTCTAACCTCAAGGGTACATGGCATTCACCTTATGGATACTGGTACTTCATGTATGGTTCATTAGAATAAGATACAAACTACATAAAGTTTTAAACATGAAAACCATCGGTGAGATTTCACCGGTGGTTTTTTTGCAATTCAGACAAAAAGTGATAAAATGGAATAAATTCATAAAATTAGGTGAATTATGCAATATTTTGGGGTGTGCATATGAAAAAGATTCTAGCTGGATGTTTATGTATTGTACTGATGATTTCACTCTTCGGATGCAGTATGTTTCATATTGGTAGTGAAAAAGAAGAAACGGTGGTACTGAATCTTGCAGTACGTGAGGGGACTTATGCAGAAGTGGTACGACATTCTTTGGCAGAATTTGAAGAGGAGCACAATGTTAAATGTGAAATCACCGAACTTTCGGAAAGTGAATTATACAAAGCGATATTAAACAGTAAAAAAGGATCTTCCACTTTTGATTTGAGTATGGTGGATGGTTCTTGGGTAGCAGAGTTCGGCGAAAAGAATGTGTTGTTGAATCTTAGCGACATGGGATACTATCTGGACAATGATATCATCACGGAAACTACCGATATCTCTTATTATAATGGAGAGGTCTATCTTGCTCCCTTCTTTGGGAATGTAACGGTTTTGCTATACAACAAAGAATTGGTTCAGGCAGCGGGATATGATAAGAACAGTATCCGTTCATTTGACGATGTATTAGCGATTTGTCAATCCTCCCAAAACAGTGGAAATATTGGATTTTTGTATCGAGGAGATACTGACAACAATCTTGTGGTAGATTTTTTGCCGGTGCTTTTGGCATATGGTGGATGGGTAGTAGACGAGGAAAACCATCCCACGGTGAATACCCAGGAGTTTAAAGAGGCAATAAGCTGTTATTTATCTTTGATTAATACAGGGAAGAAAACCACGAAAGATGATATTGTAAATGCTATTACAGGTGGTCATGGGGCCATTACGATTGGTTGGCCGGGATGGTATACCCCATACAAAGATGGAACTGCAGATTATTGCGCCATTGAGGGGCGTGCCCATGAAGGCTCTGAATTATACAACGCCAATATTTACGGTATTTGGGGCTTGGGAATATGTGCAAACAGCACGCATCCCAATTTAAGTTTAGAACTTTTGGATTTTCTGATGAGTGAACGCATTCAAAAAGCATCCATTGATGTGGGAGGAGTGCCCTGCAGATATTCTTGCTTGAACGATAAGGAAGTATTGGAGAAGTATCCTCAATACGAAGATGTATGCGCGGCATTACAAAATGGTAAATACCGACCGATTATATCTAATTGGTCAGATTATATGGAAATATTGGGACCTCATTTAAATGAAATATTTCAGGGGAAAGTCACAATAGATGACGGATTGAATCAAGCACAAAGTGAACTAGAAGAACTTATGGGGAAGTAGATGAAAAGAAAAAAGAGCTTTAAAAAGAGAATTATTATTTCCTTTGTAGTTTCCATACTGGTGGCGATTATAGCGTTGGATGCAGTGAGTATTTATCAGCTTTACAATGTTACCATTTTGGACGGCAGAGCGGTTGTGTCCAATATTGGGGAAAGTAACGTGGAAAAGGTAAATGCTGTTTTGGGGGATGTTGCTCATTCCGCTGAGGTGATTTACAAGGATGCGATTTACAGTTTGCAGGAGAATCCCGCTGCTTTGGAAGATGATGCATATCGAGAAGAGTTTGGCAAAAGAATGTATGCCATTATGCATGACGTGGCAGAATCCACTGAAGGAACTGTTGCAGTCTATTTGGTTTACGATCAGTACGCCAGTTATAGTGACGAAGCCTTGTACTTGAAAAAAGATGGAAACAATTTTAAACAGTCAGAGATGATTAAGGTTTCTGATTATGATTCATCGGATCAGAAACATGTAGGTTGGTATTATGAGACCATAGCGTCAGGGAAACCTACGTGGATTCAGCCTTATTATGATGAAATGGTATCATCTATGATTTACACCTATACCATACCAATATATATAAACCATAGTTTTGTAGGACTTGTGGGAATGGATGTGGATATTAATTATTTGCGGGACATTATTTCAAAGATATCTGCTTATAATTCCGGATATGGCTTTTTGCTTAGCTCAGATTATGATGTGATTTATCATCCTGATTATGAGATGGGAGAAAAGTTCGCGGACTTATCCAAAACCACCAGAGAGCAGATTACATCCTTACAGCCCAATCAGTATGTTATGAACACGGATATTGTGACGGTAAATGGGGAAAAGAAGTGGATTACCTATCGTACACTGATCAATGGTATGATCTTTGGAATCACTGTATATGAAAAAGAGATTATATTGCCGGTAGGGGTATTGCTCCAACGGACGATTATGATTACCGCTGTAGTATTGCTTTTTACCGTGGCTATGGTGGTTCAGCTTACATTGAAGCTGGTTAGACCGTTAAATGAGCTGGCTTTCGTGGCTGAAAAACTTGGTAAAGGCGATATGGAGGTTGAGATTGAGGACTACGAAACTGAAGAATTCATTAAGTTGGCTGACGCTTTCAAAACCATGAGAAACCGCATCAAAGAATCTTTGGATTACATGAGTGGTTTGGCTTACTCCGATCTTATGACCGGAGTAAACAACAAAGGTGCCTTTGAAAGGGATTCCCTAGGAATTACAGATAATTGCCAAAAATCCGGTGAGAGCTTTGCGGTAATCGTTGCGGATATTAACAATTTAAAAGATATTAACGACATTTACGGCCATACGGAAGGCGATGAAGCAATCAAAGGCGTTGCCTACTCTCTTATGTCCATTTTTGGAAAGAGAAATACCTACCGTGTGGGAGGAGACGAATTTTGCGTTCTTCTCAGAGAAAGTAGCTCTGTGCGTATTGAACAGGATATTGCATCTTTTCGCCATGCGTTGTCGGTTTATCAGGAGGAGCACAAGGAGTTGTTCCATCGACCCATCGTTGTTGCAGTGGGGTATGGAATCTTCAAAAATGAAGCGGATCGGGATTTTAAATCCGTATATGAACGGGCAGATTCCTCTATGTATGAAAACAAAAAGCGATTAAAAGAAGCAGCAAACAACAGCAATAATTAATAATGAGGCACAAACAAGTAGAAACCGGGAGATGAATGATATGTCGGAAATCGAACAGCTGGTATACCAAAGTTTACTGAAAGACTATATTTTATCCTATATTATTGATTTGGAAGCAAATACCATTGATTTACTGAAAAAAGAAGAGGAAGAGGGCACCTTTGGAATGGAGGAGCATGCTGTATACAGCGATTTTCATGCCAAATACGCTTTTTCGCATCTTCATGAAGACTATCGCGATGAACGTTTTGAAAATGGAACTGTGGAGTATTTAAGAGACTATTTGGGAAGAAAGGATAGTTTCGAATATCTGTATTTGACCAACTACGGGAAATACCGAAAAGCAGTTTATCATTGTCTAGAACGAAAAGGGAAAGAAGCTACAAAGGTTCTGTTGTCTTTTGTTCGTATTGAAAACGATTCGGAATATGATTTCTTGGCAGTAAAAGGTGCGGAACTGGAACTTGCTAACAGTCGTCAGCTAGAAATGATTCAGTGCTTGGCGGGAGATTATGAAACTTGCTATTATGTAGACCTTTCCGAGGACACATTTGATATCCTCCGTATGAACGATTACATGACAGAACGCTTCCGGAGAGCATTTGAAACATATGTCAACTACCGCTATACAAAGGCATTTAACATGTTTATAGAGCGAGATGTGGCTCCTCAGGACAAATCCATGCTCTATGATTTGATTCTTCCGGATAATGTGATCTATCATTTGGAAAAGAAGGAAAGCTACAGCGTTAAATTTATGGCCAGAGAGCCGGAAGGAAAGCTGGTTCACTATGTGGCAAAATGGGCAAAGGTTTCGTCTGATCCCACCAAAGCTATTTTAGGTGTAAAAATGGTGGAGGAGGAGTATCGGGAGAGCGAGCGCCAAAAGAAATACTTAGAGGATGCTTTGGATCAGGCGCAACATGCCAACAAGGCGAAAAGCACCTTCCTTTCCAATATGTCCCATGATATTCGTACTCCAATGAATGCCATCATCGGATACACGGAAATCGCACAGATTCACATTGAAAACGAAAAAAAGGTGGGAGAGTGTCTGGAGAAGATAATGACCTCCTCCAAACATTTGCTGGATCTGTTAAATGATGTATTGGATATGAGCCGCATTGAAAGCGGCCGCGCCCGATTGTTAGAAGAAGAGTATCGCATATCCGAATTGATTCATGATATTTGGACCATTGAGGAAGGGGCGATTCAGGATAAAAACATCAATTTTACCATTGATATGTCCGAATTAAAGGATGATGCAGTGGTGTGTGATAAGCTTCGTATGCGCCAGATGCTTTTAAACTTTGTAAATAATGCCATTAAATATACGCCATCCGGCGGAAGCGTAGGAATCGTAGTAAAACAGAGGAAAAGCGTGTTAAAAGACTACAGCCGCTACGAGGTTCGGGTGAAGGATGATGGAATTGGAATGAGCAAAGATTTCCAGGAGCATCTGTTTTCTCCTTTTGAGCGGGAACAGTCCTCTACCCAAAGCGGTATTGAAGGAACCGGTCTTGGTATGTCCTTGGCAAAGAGTATTTTGGATATGATTGGTGGAAGTGTTCGTGTGAACAGTGAAAAGGGGAAGGGCACGGAGTTTATTATTATCTTTGATTTGAAGCGACAAGAGTACAGAAATGTGGCTAGGGATATTGACAGTGCCATTGCAAACAATACTTCTGCAAAGGAGGAGCTTCCTGTGGAAGAAAAGGTACTGGGAGGAAATATTCTCTTAGTGGAAGATAATCTTTTGAACCGGGAAATTGCCAGAGAAATTTTAGAAGAGGCCGGATTTAATGTTCAGGAGGTAGAAGACGGGGATTTGGCGGTGGAGCATATGATGCGTTCAAAACCCGGCGATATTGATTTGATTCTAATGGATATTCAGATGCCTACTATGAATGGATATGAGGCTACGAGAGAAATCCGAAAGCTAAAAGATCGAAGAATTGCAACTACACCCATTGTGGCGATGACAGCCAATGCCTTTGAAGAGGATAAGCAAAAAGCCAAAGAAGCGGGAATGAATGGATTTATCACAAAACCGGTTATGATAGAGAAATTAATGGAAGAACTTGGAAAACACTTATAGTTGAAAAAAGTACCCACTAAAAGTTTTTGGTGGAAATTGCAAAGTTTTTATTTTCGGTTCAAGAGTATAAATGTGCATAATGTGGATAACTCATATGGTTTTTTGGGGATAAAACCGTAAAATGATTTAGTTGATAGAAGATACAACTAAGTTTTCCACTTTATCCACAAAATAAGGGCGTTTTATCCACGAGGCTTGTGTTTGTAGGAAATACCAGAGGTGATTATGTACGGAAGAATATTCGAAAGTCGAAAAAAGCAGTTTTTATATTATTTGTTGATGATAGGGATGATATTCATCTCCTCTACTTATATGATTTATACCCAGCATTATTCACTGCCGGGCACCTTTGAATTTCAAAACTATGGGTTTATTATCAGAGATATTCCCATAATGATTTTAGCAGGACTGTGGGGACTGGTGCCTGCTATGGTTTCTTTTTCCGTTGTTTTGGCAGATAGTCTGTGCATTGATGTAACGGCAGCCTATTCTGTCAGTGTCTATCTTATTGCCTCTTTACTTTTCTTCCATTTTTCCCAACAGGGATGGTATCGAAAAAAAAGTCTCACTGCTTTATCCGTAGTAATATCCGTGGGTGTATTAGGGGGTATCTGGAATATTGTGGAGGCCTTAGCCACCCAGAAGGGGATTTTATCCATTTCGGCGGATATGTTTATTTATTATATGATTTGTATTACCCCGGAAATGTTATTTATAGCTCTGTTTTTTTGGGGGTTTTTTAATTATGCTCCATCACCCCTTCGCCGGGGCTTTTATCTTGGCCTTGTATATGAAAAAGAAGAGGTGGCAGAGGAGTTTCGTCTTTACCAACAGCAGTTAAACAGCCGGTTGTCTAAAACACTGACAGCCATGATTGTAGTGGAAGCGGTTCTTTTGGGAGTGTGCGCTGCCATATTTGCCGCCCAGTTGATACCCTCTATGGCAGACAATATGATTGGAACCGGAATGGAAACCGGAGAAAACGCAGAGGTATATGACTGGGGCGCAGTGTCTCCCTCCGAAGAACAAAGCGAAACTGAGACCTCTTTAGAGATTACTACCGGAAGCACTACAGAGAACACACAGGATTTGACCCCAAATACTTCAGATTCGGTTTCGGAAGATGCGCATTTCCTTTTAAACAATGCAGGTGTAGCCTTTATTTTAAAGATGATTATACTGATTATTAACGTGGCGGTGCCTTTAATTGTTTTGGCAAATGCCTTTGTGCAAAACCGGGTGGCAAGACCCATTATTGCCATGTCTGCCAACATTAAAAATTTTGCTACCTCAACCCGGGAAGAGCAGGAAGAAAAGCTCCGGGAGTTAAGCAAAATGAACATAAAGGGAAAAGATGAAATCGCAGTTTTATACGACAATATGGCGGAGATGGCTTATCAGGTCAATTCCTTTGTGGACCAGACCATTCGGGAACAGAAACTGGAAGAGGATTTGCGGGTAGCAAAAAGAGCCAGTGAAAACAAATCCGCTTTTTTAAATAACGTTTCCCATGAAATCCGCACCCCTATCAATGCGGTTTTGGGTATGGACGAAATGATTCTTCGGGAGAGTAGTGAGGAACACATCTTAGAATATGCAAAAGATATTAAAAATTCAGGAAAGACCCTGCTTTCTCTGGTAAATGACATCTTGGATTCCTCAAAGCTGGAAGCTGGAAAGATGGAGATTCTTCCGGTGGAATATGATGTCAGTTCACTGGTAAATGACATTGTCAATATGATTGTTTTTCGTGCAAAAGACAAACATCTGGAGTTTAATGTTCATGTGGACGAAAAGATTCCCCATCTGTTGTACGGCGACGAAATCCGTATTAAACAGGTAATGGTAAATATTTTAACCAATGCTGTAAAGTATACGGAAAAGGGAAGCGTGGACTTTTGGCTGGGATACAAAAAGGAAGACGAGGAGCATATTACCTTAAAGTGTAAGGTACAGGATACCGGTATCGGCATCAAAGAGGAGGATATGCAAAAACTCTTCTCCAGATTTGAACGGATTGATGAGGGAAAGAATAGAACCATTGAGGGTACGGGGCTTGGGATGAACATTGTAAAGCAGCTTTTGACCCTGATGAACAGTGAATTGGATGTGGAAAGTGAATATCAAAAGGGTTCTACATTTTCTTTTGGTCTTAAACAAAAAGTAGTGAACTGGGATGAAATAGGTTCTTACGAGGAAAGCTATCAGCATGCCACGGCAGGCGAAGGGTATCGGGAAAGTTTTCAGGCTCCAAGGGCAAGGATTCTGGTTACAGACGATACGAAGATGAATCTTACAGTGATTCAGGCGCTTTTGAAAAAAACCAAGGTCCAGGTGGAAACTGCGGAAAGCGGCTTTGAAACCCTCTACAAGGTTCGACAGAAAAAATATGACGTTATTTTTTTGGATCATCGCATGCCTGAAATGGATGGCATTGAGACACTGCAAAGACTACGCCAGTTAGAGGGAAACTTAAATGCTGATACGCCAGTGATTTCCCTGACTGCCAATGCAGTCAGCGGAGCCAGAGAGACCTATATGTCAGCAGGCTTTGTGGACTATCTCTCAAAACCCATTGACAGTGTAAAACTGGAGCATATGCTTATGGAATATCTGCCCAAAGAAAAAGTGATGGTAACAGATGAGGATTCTGATGAAGTAAAAAATCAAACAGATGCTTTGGAAAAGAAAGAAGAAATCGGGGAGCATTTGGACTCTGAAGCACAGCGGATTATCTCTGAAATTTCCAAAACAAATCTGTTGAATTTACAGGAAGCCTATAAAAACTGCGGAGGACAGGAAATCTTTTTGGAAGTACTGAAGGATTATTTTTCCGTGGCAGAAAAAAAGGCAGAGGATATTGAACAAAGCTGGCAGACGTTGGACTATGATACCTACACTGTGTTGGTGCATGCCCTAAAAAGTTCTTCCCGGTTGATAGGTCAGGAGTCGTTGTCTGATGAGGCAAAGGAGTTGGAGGAACTGGGAAATAAAGTCCTGGCCGGGAATGAGGATGCCAAAATCGCCATCAATGAAAAGACACCGGAGGTTTTGTACCATTACCGCAAACTGCAGGAGGACTTGTCTTTGCTGCTGCA
The DNA here is from genome assembly GCA_024694625.1 of Lachnospiraceae bacterium. Classification (GTDB taxonomy): domain Bacteria; phylum Bacillota; class Clostridia; order Lachnospirales; family Lachnospiraceae; genus JAILEN01. Next base: position 12,020 of record JAILJP010000015.1, read on the forward strand.
ATGGGATGACAAGGGGGAGGGTGAAAAAGAAGAAATTGACGCCTACGGCTTAAAAGACGGACTGGATACCATCAAAGAATTTGCTGTGGCGTATGATTTTGATTCTGCAGATTCTGTTATGAAAATGCTTGACAATTATAGAATTCCGGAGCAATATAGGAAAGGTTTGTCTGCTGTAAAAGATGCATTAAAGGCAGTGGACCGGCAATTGCTCATTGAAAAAATTGAGGAAATGGGGCTATAATAGTCAAGGCAAAAGGAAGGAAAAGATTACATGGAAAAAAGAGTAATGTTACTTTGCTCGGCTGAGACTTTTATGGTCAATGCAATGAGAAAGAACCTTGAGGATGAACGCTATCAGGTAGAGCCGGTGATTGCTACAGTAAATCACTTATCCAAGATGGTAAACCGTCCCCAAATCGTTCTGGTATATATGGACAAGGATGTGGACAAAATAAGAGAAGCCCTTGTTTATTTAAAGGATTTGGTTACAGAGTCCGATGATGTGAATCTGGTATATTTTGTGGGAAATCCGGATGATTTGGTAGATGTCGGCAAAGTATTTCCCGACCAGTTGGCTTCAGGAAGTTTCCTGCGTCCGTTAAATGTAAAAGAATTAGTGGAGAAATTAAATAACGTGGTGGAATCAAGAGATTTAGAAAAACAGAAAAAAAATATTTTAGTGGTGGATGACGACAGCACCATGCTTCGCACATTAAAGCTATGGCTTTCTGACAAGTACAAAGTATATATGGCAAATTCCGGCGTCAACGCCATTTCCCTTTTGGCAAAAAACAAGGTGGATTTGATTTTACTGGATTATGAAATGCCTGTGGCAAACGGTCCTCAGGTACTTGAAATGCTTCGCAGTGAGCCTTCTACCAAGGATACACCGGTAATGTTTTTGACTGCCAGAAACGACAAAGAAAGTGTGCTTTCCGTAATGGATTTAAAACCGGAGAAGTATTTGCTAAAGACAATGCCCCCGGAAGTGCTGATGCAAAATATTGACGACTTTTTTGAATCACAAAAGGGAAAGAATCTATGAGCAAAAGACAAGAGGCAGACAACAAAGGCGTAAATAAAAGCAGTGAAACAAAGAGTGTCCATGATGTATGCCACAGTTTAAACGAAGGTATGCCAAAACCTTCTGGTCTGGTAAGCAGATTTGAAGAGTCTTTAGAGCGGTTTGCTTCTGTGGATGCCAAGGCACTTTTGGATGAAATCCGAAATATTACGGAAAAGAACTAAGGAAAAGCAAAATTTTTCATAGGGTTTTTGAAATATTTCTTGAGATTTGATAAAAAAACTGTTAACATGTTATTTGCTTTGTGATAAGACATAGAGGCAAAGTAAGAGATATGCAGGCGTGGCGGAATTGGCAGACGCGCCAGATTTAGGTTCTGGTGGGCGACCGTGCAGGTTCAAGTCCTGTCGCCTGTACTATGTTATAAATGGCTTAAACTTTAGGGATTATGTATCCACAGAGTTTAAGCTATTTTTATTTCTCTTGACACCAACTATATATTGTGACAAAATTTAAAGGTAACCACAAAATGTAGTGGGTGATGGAGGGGAAATTATGAATAATAAGTGGATTCGGGCAGCCGTTCCGGCATTGCTCATACATTGTTCCATTGGTACGGTGTATTGCTGGAGTACCTTTAAGGAAGCCATTGCTATGCAAATTGGCGCCAGCACCTTTGCTACCGGCTGGGCATTTTCTTTGGCAATCTTTTTTCTTGGAATGTCTGCGGCTTTTGCCGGTCGAATCGTTGAGGCAGACATCCATCGCTCATCACTGATTTCCTGTATCTGTTTTACCACAGGTATGCTAGGCACGGGATTTGTGATTCAACATGCTCATGGCATTCTTGCGTTAATCGGTATTTATTTCTTTTATGGTTGTATTATGGGAATCGGTTTAGGGGTTGGCTATCTGACTCCGGTAAAGACGTTGATGCTTTGGTTCTCAGATCAAAAAGGTTTGGCTACAGGGATTTCAATAATGGGATTTGGATTGGCGAAGGCAATTGCTACACCAATAATGGAGTTTTTACAGAATCGATATGGCATTTCTGCTATGTTTTATATATTGGGTTGCATCTATTTTGTGATGATGCTAGCCGGTCATTTCCTGCTGAAAAAACCGGATGGATGGGTGGAAAATCCGGAAAGAGATCAGGAGTTTCAGTGGACATCTCTTTTAAAGAATAAAACCTTTGTTGGAATCTGGTTAATCTTCTTTTTGAATATTCACTGTGGACTGATGCTTATTACCTACGAAAAACAGATTTTGAATGCTACCTTTGCGGGACTTGGTGTACTTGCGTTGATTATTAGTTTTGTGCCGTCCGTTACTGCAGCCTGTAATGCTCTTGGAAGAATCGGATATTCCACCATTTCTGACAGAATGAAAGACCGGAGTCTGGTGTATCAGATTATTTTTGGATCCTGTTTTACAATCTGTGCAGTGGTGTTGTTGTCCTCCATTAACGTTGGCACAGTATACAAGGTGGTTGTTGTCATCATGCTTATGATTATTAATCTTGGATACGGCGGTGGATTTTCTACTTTGCCGGCATTGTTATCCTCCAGATTTGGCATGGATCATATTTCAAAAATTCACGGTATTACACTGTCTGCCTGGGCGGTGGCCGGTGTTACGGGAAATAACACGTCTGAGATGATTTTAAAGGCTTCAAATCAAAACTATAATTTCATTATTTCTGTGGCTTTGCTTCTTTATGTGGTGGCGTTTTTTATCTGTGTTTCTACGGTGAAGGAGAAACATTTGTAAATGATGATGTAAGAATTAATGAAAATAAAAAGATAATTCCTGCTAAAAAGGGGAATAAAAAGATAATTCCCATATAAAAGGGGAATATGGTAAAATATTCTTAGTGTTTACGGACACAAAATGTACTAAGGGAGGATTTTTACTATGAAGGGAAATGTATTGGTTGGTCAGTCGGGAGGACCTACCGCTGTTATTAACTCAAGTCTTGCAGGTGTATTCAAAACAGCCATGGACAGAGGATTTAAAAATGTTTACGGTATGCGTTACGGTATTCAGGGCTTCTTGGATGAGCAGTACGTAAACATGGCGGACTACGTAAAAAACGAGCTGGATTTGGAATTGTTAAAACGTACACCTTCGGCATTTTTGGGAACATGCCGTTATAAACTTCCAGCAATTCATGAGGACAAGGCAATTTACGAGAAAATTTTTGAACTTCTCAATAAAATGGATATTGAGGTGTTTATTTATATCGGTGGAAATGATTCCATGGATACCATTAAGAAATTATCGGATTATGCAATCCTTACTGGTGCTACACAGCGATTTATCGGATGCCCCAAGACCATTGACAATGATTTGGCTTTGACAGACCATACACCGGGATTTGGTAGCGCTGCAAAATATATCGGTACATCCACCAAGGAAGTCATTCGAGACTGCTTGGGATTCTCATACAAAAAGAAAAATGTTACCATCATTGAAATTATGGGACGAAACGCAGGATGGTTAACCGGAGCGGCTGCACTTTCAAAAGCAGAAGACTGTGATGGTCCGGATTTGATTTATCTTCCTGAAATTCCTTTTGATGTAGATAAATTTACCGCCAAGGTTGAAAAGCTGTTAAAGCAAAAAGACGTGGTTGTGGTAGCGGTTTCCGAAGGAATTCATACCAAGGAAGGAAAATACATCTGTGAATTCTCTGCAGGCTCCGAGACAAAAGATGCCTTTGGACACATTCAAATGACAGGAACAGCATCCTATCTTGCCAATCACATCCATGAGAAAATCGGTTGCAAAACCAGAGCAGTGGAATTCTCCAGCTTGCAAAGATCTGCATCTCATCTTGCCAGCCGTATTGATATTAATGAAGCTTTTATGGTTGGCGGTGCTGCAATCAAGGCTGCAGACGAAGGTATTTCCGGCGTAATGGTAGTAATCGACCGACTTTCTGACGATCCTTATCAGTCTACTACCGGTGTATATGATGTACATCGCATTGCCAACGGCGAAAAGCTGGTTCCCAGAGAGTGGATCAACAAAGAAGGGGATTATGTAACAGATGAATTTGTCAGCTATTTAAGACCTTTGATTCAGGGTGACTATGCTCCTATGATGGTAGATGGTCTTCCTAGACATTTGACCATGAATACAAAAGGATACAAGGATTTGTATAAAGTTTTTGTTGACTAATTTCATGTAAGTTTTAAAATTACTCACGGGTGTGATTTTTACGAATCACTCCCGTGATTTTTTGTGGGGACGGTTCTTCTGTCTTCATAAATATTTTTTTATGTAAGTTAAAGAATGAAGAACTGGTGGTAGAAGAGTTTTAAAACGAAAACTGTTTTTGGCAGAGGTTCAGAAGATGAGGAAGAAAGGCGATTTTATGAGTAAGAACGAGGAATTCTTAGAATGTGAAAAACCCTGGGTATACTGGACGCTGATTTTTGTGGCCGGATGGTTTGGTGCATATACGTTTATTCTTAGAGGCGGAGTATTTTGCAATGCGCAAACCGCAAATATTGTATTGTTTGCCATCGCCTTGGGAAGTATGAAATGGAAAGAAGCTGCCTATTTACTGGTTCCCATTGGCTCTTACTTCATTGGTGCCTTTGTATCCGAATATTTGGGAAAGACGGTAAAACGTTTTCAACTGTTGCGTTGGGATACGATTCTCATTGGAATTGAAGCGCTGGTAGTGTTGGGACTTGGCTTTTTGCCAAAAAGCGCACCGGATCAGATTTGTCAGGTGGCATTGAATTTCATTTGCTCAATGCAGTTTAATACCTTCCGCCAGGTGAAGGGAGTTCCTGCGGCTACTACCTTTGTAACCAATCATATCAGACAGGTGGGCTCAAATTTGGCAAAGTATGTGCGCCATCATGATGAGGCTTCGGAAAACCGGGTACGGATTCACGGTCAAATGCTTTTGTGTTTTGCCGGAGGCGGCGTGGTATCCACCATTGCCATTCACTTTTTCCGCTATCCTTCTATTTGGGGAAGCGCTTTGGTTTTGTTTGGTATGTTTTTGCGGTTGGCTTATGTGGACCGGTTCAAAGAAAAGGAGCGCTTGTCTCAGGTGCCTCATGGACATTAAGTCCACTCGTAATGGGCGCTATATTGGCAAATTTTCACAATCGATTTTGGAAGTTTATTTTAAAATCTGTGGAAAAAAGACGATTGTCTTTCTGTTGTAATTTCGATAAAATGGCTAATGTTGAAAAACCAAAGATATTTTATATTGCGGTATGATTGGAAACTATGCACTTTTTGCAGGAACAACACGGATTGTTTTTGAAAGGAGTGTATTTTTTATGCCAAAAAATAAGTTTCAGGATGTAGTGTTTACCATAATGATGGTCTTTGTTATGGTCTATGCTATGGTGGTTTACAATATTGCAGGAGATCGTGGAGGGTTGACTTATGAGGTCTTTTCGTTAGCACTTTATGAGCTTCCTATTATGATTCCTGTAGCCTTTGTATTAGAGTTCTTTTTTGTGGGAAATGCTGCTAAAGCAGTGGTATTTCGTCATATGAACTTTACGGACAAACCAATTTTTATTACATTTTTTATTTCCGGTGTAACCGTTGCTATGATGTGCCCGGTTATGAGCTTTGTGGCTACTTGCTTATTTAAGGGAATCGATGCAAATTTATTCACCAAGTGGATTTCTTTGACTGCACACAATTTACCTATGGCATTTTTCTGGCAGTTTATGTATGCCGGACCTTTCGTTCGCTTTATCTTCGGAAAGATTTTTTCTGAGAAGAAGGACGAAGTAATGGAAAATGCCGTTGCAGAATAATGGGGAAGTTTCGAATATATATGACGTTATCTTAATTTTGTAGATATACCTCGTAGCACAGTGGTTGTTGAAATAGTTTCACAAACACTGTGCTTTTTTTTATTTGGCGAAATATGGTAAAGTAGAATCATGAAACAGCAGACAAAACTATTGAAAACAGAAGAAGGCTTGGCTTTGGTATCGGATGAGCTAAAGCTGATTGGTGATTATAGCAGCCTTTTGCCCCGGGTTTCAAATAATCGGGTGCAGGGAGAGATGCTTGTGAAAGCTGTGCGCATGAAGGGGCAATCAGATCTTTTTGTACTGGATGGGACAGCAGGTCTGGGAGAGGACTCCTTTCTCTTAGCGGCAGCAGGGAATCGCGTGTTACTTTGCGAATACAATGATGTGATTTATTCCCTTTTGAAAGATACCCATCATCGGGCACTATTGGATGAGCGCTTGACAGAGATTGCAAAGCGTATGGAACTGTATCACGGAGACAGCATGAGTCTTATGTTGGATTGGGCAAAGGGGAATTGCCCGCTGGGAAATGAAAGAAAAACTCCGGATGTTATTTTGTTGGATCCTATGTTTCCTGCCAAGACAAAGCATTCCTTGACCAATAAGAAGCTTCAGCTGTTTCAAAGTTTGGAATCGCCTTGTCGTACGGGAGAGGAATTATTTGAAGCGGCAATGGCGTTAAAACCGAAAAAAATCGTGGTAAAGCGTCCGCTAAAGGGAGAGTGCCTGGCAAGTAGAAAACCGGGGTATAGTATTTCCGGTAAAACGGTTCGTTTTGATTGCTTCGTTTTTTAAGTTTGATTATAATGCGAAGTAGGGAAATAATTGAGGGTGGTTTCATATGAATTTTTCATACAATTATGTAGCCTTGGTTATATTCGCAGTGATTCTTTTGGGAATTCATGCACGGAGGATGACCCAGGGCCGTACAAACAAAATCTATATTTCTATGGTTGTGCTTTCTATGGTTGCGACCGTTTGTGATTTTCTTCCGTATTGGTTTCAGTATCCTTTGTCAAAAGGAGAATTGTTTTTGGCCAATCTGGTTAATTATGCCTATTTTTTCAGCAGAAATCTTTGCATTCTCCTTTATATTTTATTTGTTTTTTCTGCCAGCAGAACCTGGCATCAGATCAAAAAGAAAACCCATATGATTGCCATAACTATGCCTTATGTGGTGCTTTCTGTGGCATTGATTTGGAATATGTTCCAACCGAAACTTTTTTATATATCTGCCGTTACCGGTTATGAGCGAAGAAGTATGATTTTTGTTCTATATGCTATGTCCGGTTTGTACGTTTTGCTGGCGGTAATATATCTGTTTTATTGTCGCAGGTTTATTGATAAACAAAAGTGGCTCGCCCTTCTTTCCATGATTGTTTTGACCTTAATTGCAGTAACAATTCAGGGACTGGACGAGGAGTATCATTTAGAAATGCTTTCTATGGCGATTGCTCTTTTGCTTATGCTTTTGTTTGTGCAGCGACCGGAAGAACAGATGGATGTGTATACCCAGGTGTTTAGCTGGAAGGCCTACCGTACGGAATTACAAAAGATTCTCATTACAAAGCAAAAAGTTGTTATAGGAATCATTACATTTACCAACGCAGCAGAAATGCGCGCCTATCTTGGTGAAGACCGATATAACGAGTATATAAAAGACATTTTGAGAAAAATCGAAGAGGATGCCAAATCTTTGAAAAACGATAAAATGCTCTTTTTTGAATATCCCGGAAGAGTCTACGTCATTGTGGATTCCCAGGATGGATATTGTGAGGAATCGGCTCGGTACGTATTAGAGTTTTTGGAAAGGGCAGTACATCGTGATGGAGAAAGCGGTGCGGTGCTAAAACCTATACACACGATTTTAAAATTTCCTGAGCAGTTAACTTCGGCAGATGAAGTCATTAATTTTGGTCATAATCATGAGTACTTCTTTACAGCGGATAAGAAATTTGCTTTGGCAGAGGAATTCTTTGAACGGGACGATTTTGCAATCTATAATCATATTGATTACATTCTGGGAAATGCCATAGAACATCAGTTGTTTGAAATGTATTATCAACCAATATACAACACCAGGGAGCATCGTTTCACTTCTGTGGAAGCGTTGATTCGATTGAAGGACCCTGAATATGGTTGGATTAATCCCGGGATTTTGATTTCCACTGCGGAGCAAAGAGGGTTGATGAACATTATCGGAAATATTGTTCTGGACAGTGTATTTTCTTTTGCGGGATCAAAGGAGTTTGAAAGGAGCGAAATTGAATGTGTGGAAGTAAATCTTTCTGTGCATCAGTGCTTAAATCCGGAATTTCCTGATACGGTAAAAAGCTTGCAGCAACGTTATCACGTGTCGCCATCAGTGATTAATTTCGAAGTGACAGAGACAGAAAATGTTGAGGTTGAACATGTGATTAGTCAAAATATGGCCATCCTTAGCCGCATGGGATATACCTTTTCTTTGGATGATTATGGAACCGGATATTCCAGCATTCACAGGATGTTTAAAATGCCACTTCGTATGGTGAAAATCGATAAAACGTTGGTAGACGATATGGGCGAGGAAAAGGGATTTTTGATTTTAAAAAATACCATTCGCATGATGAAAGATATTCGAATGGATGTAGTGGTAGAAGGTATAGAAGAAAAGGAATATGCCGAAGCCGTTATCGATTTGGGATGTGATTATATTCAAGGATTCTATTATGCGAGACCTATGCCTAAAGATCAGTTGTTGGAATTTTTGCACATTTAGGGACGGTTCTTTCGTCTTCAATCTAATTATTCAAAGAGCGGAGTTTTCTGCTCTTTTTTTGATTCTTTCACAATTCCCATCTTATCCAACTCATAAATAATCAGCTTTTCAAGGAAACCTTAATTTATGCATTTTCAGGGCAGATTCTTAATATTTCTTTTCATCCAGCCCGGTCTTTGCAACAACATATATATTTGAATTTTTGTTTTCTTTATTTCCGGGCTAAATTCAACTACTTACCCAAAATCTGCCCGAAATTTCTGAAAATAATTCGCTCATATTATACATCACTTAATATTTCCCATTTTTTCACACTTTTCCCGGGCTAATTCTTAAAGTTTCTTTTCATTCTGCCCGGGCTTTTCAACAACATCTGTATTTGAATTTTTGATTTCTTTATTTCAGGGCAGATTCTTATTACTTCTTCTCATCTAGCCCGGTTTGAATCATTACTTACCTGATTATATTTTGAATCTGCTAAATCACCGGGTTCAAATCAAATAATTCTGTAATCTATGCCCACAAAAAGTAAAAATCATCAAGGACAGTTCTTTCGTCTTCAATCTAATGCAAGCAAACGCATAAAAAAACAAAAGCAGCATTTGCTCTTGGCAAACACTGCTCTTATCTCTCAATCATCCAATCAATTACCCCAGAACTTCCTTTAAGAAATCCCAAGCCTGACCCTCTTCCAGTTGAAAGTATTTTATAAGTTTTTCAACAATAACACTATCATTTACGCCAGCATCAACTTTTTCTAAAATAAAGGCTTTTATTCCTACCGAACGACCTTCCGCTAAACCTTCCGCTAATCCTTCTGCTAAACCTTCGCGTCGCGCTGTCTTTGCCGGATAATCCAATATTTCTCCACCCATAACTTTTTCACCGTCCTTTATTACGTTGGAATATTTTACTGCTATCTTTTCTAAAACCTGTTTCATGCCGTTTACAATGCAATCCACAGTCAGTTCATTTATCTTTTCTTCTTGCCACAGTTGAGTCAGCTTTTGACAAATCATTTTGTATTCATCCAAAAGAATCTGGCGCTTGTTTGCATCTTTATTATACAACGATAATTCTTTCTCGTGAACAAAAATATGAAAGGGCAGGAAGTAGTAAAGCTCTTTTTGGAATATCTCGTCTAGTGAGTATCGTTGCACTTTTAAGGTGGGAATTCTCCGCACCAGCTGCATCCCGTCTGCTTCGTATATCATCTTATACTCATCCGGAGTATGGTGGTTATGTCGCAAATATAAAACCGCACTTCGAGGAAGGTTCACATGGAGGGTTGAGCCTTCAATCTTAACATCAGAAAGCGCCACCTGAGAATCGTATTCATACATTCGAATGAGCATGGTGGCGTCACTTTCTGAACTTTCACATTCGATATGATACCGTTGTGGACTGCCTTCAATAATGACAAAATTCGAGTCAGTAATCCGGGTATATAATTCGCCCTCCGGAGAGGTCAAAATGTTTTCGTTGGGATAAAGATGAATGTCTTCATCGCCACTGTAGTGTGTACCAAAAACTTCATTGATGACCGGAATAATCAGACTTGTACAGTCATTCAGAAGCGTTCGGTAAACACTATCATAAATCGTATTGCTCAAATAAAAATCACCTCCAAACAACACGTAAACTCAGAATGTATTAGCTGCTTGTAAACGTCTTATGCATTTATAAACAAAGTGGAAATTTGTAACCGACCGGTTCGGAATTTTTTGATGAAAAAAGTATAGCATGGATTTGGAAGTGAAAATATTAAAGTTTTATAAAAAAATTATTAACAAATAATTAAAATGTGGAAGAGAGGATATGGGGAAGTAATTAGAAAAGCCCAATCTTTACGAACAAAAACTGTTGTGGATAAGACGAAAGAACCGTCCCTAACAAAAAACGAGCAGGGGAAACCCCTGCTCGAAAAATTAACTATTCAAATGAAGACGAAAGAACCGTCCCTGATGAATTAAATAAATTACTGAATTAATTGAAGATGAAAGAACTGTCCCTGATGATTTTTGCTTTTTGCGGGCATAAATTATAGAATTATTTGATTTGAGCCCGGTGATTTAGTAGATCCAAAATCATAATTAAGTAAGTAATGGGCAAACCGGGCAGAATGAAAAGACGCATAAAGAATTAGCCCAGAAAAAGTGTGAAAAAGTGGGAAAAATAAAATGATGAATAATCCGAACAAATTATTTACAGAAATTCCGGTCAGATTTTGCGTAAGTAGTTGGATTCAGCCCGGAAATAAAGAAATCAAAAATTCAAATATATATGTTGTTGTAAAGACTGGGCTGGATGAGAAGAAACACTAATAATCTGCCCGGAAAATGCACGGATTAAATGTTTCTTGAAAAGCTGATTATTTATGAGTTGGATAAGATGGGAATGGAAGAGAATTTAAAAAGAGCGGAGTGAAAACTCCGCTCTATGAATTATTTAAGTGTTAGACGGAAGAACCGTCTGTTAAGAATAAAATTAGTTAACAGGTGTGATAGAAACTGTATCACTAGAAGCGTTATAAGTTACGGTCCAACTACCAGAGTTGATTCCTTTAATATCGCCAGTAGTATCACCGACTTTCATTCCGCCGATATCATCAATGGAACTTGCCCAACCCTCTGTTTTTTGTGTTGCATCAACTGTTTTTGTGTAGTTTGCTGTATCTTCAGATAATCCAGCAGCCATAACTTCTGCGTATGCTGATCTTAAGTTAGCGGCATCTGTAGCTTCACGAGATTTCTCCAACTGTGCAGTGAAAATCGGGATTGCGATAGCAACCAATACTGCGATAATAGCTACTACGATTAATAATTCGGCCATTGTAAAGCCTTTTTTATTGAGTTTTTTCATAACGATTCCCCTTTCAAAATTGCTTTGGTAGCCGACTATCTAGTAATAAAACAATGGCTACGTTTCTTAGGTTACTTATAGGATACACTATTTAATGTGCATGTTTCAAGTAGAAAAGTTAGATAATTTCCTACCTTTCATTAACTTTATCGGACAATA
>JAILJP010000029.1 GCA_024694625.1 Lachnospiraceae bacterium
TTAGAGATTAAAAAGAGGAGATTGAAAAGTAAAGAATAAGAAATACTTAAAATCACACTACATGAAATCTTCCGGAAGAAAGTTATAGGAAGAAACTAATCAGAAGGAAACATATAGAAATGAAGAAAGAATTATATAAAGCAAATCCCTTCTTTTTGAAGGATGAAGATATCGCCTGGGTGGAAGACACCCTTCGTCAAATGACATTGGATGAGAAATGCGGACAGGTATTTTGCCCTATGGGATTGGCCGCAGATCAAAATACCCTTACTCACATGATAGAAGAAATCGGTGTTGGGGCTATGATGTATCGTCCGGGATTTTCGGAGGAGATTTGGGAAACCCATAAGAAGATTCAGGACATGGCAAAGATTCCTCTGCTTTTGGCAGCCAATACAGAGTCCGGCGGAGGGGGACTTTCCTTTAACGGAACATCCTTCGGAAAGCCTATGGCAGTAGCGGCTACAGATGACAGTGAGTACGGATACAAGATGGGTTATGTGGCTTGCAAGGAAGGCAGTGCCATGGGAATGAACTGGTCCTTTGCGCCAATTGTTGATATTAACGAAGACTTTCACAATCCCATTACCAATGTTCGTACCTTTGGTGATGATAAGGGAAAAATCAAAGAATTTGCCTCCCGTTATATGGATGGAGCAGACGAGTGTGGAGTAGCGGTTTCCATAAAACACTTCCCCGGAGATGGTGTGGATGAAAGAGACCAGCACATTTTAACATCGGTAAACTCCCTTTCGGTAGAAGAGTGGGATGAAAGCTTTGGTGATGTGTATCAGACCCTTATCGACAAGGGAGCAAAAACAGTTATGGTGGGACATATTGCATGCCCTTCCTATGTGAAATATTTCAAGCCGAATGCCACTAGAGAAGAAATCCTTCGCCCGGCATCTTTGTCTTATGAACTTTTGACAAATCTCCTCCGTGAAAAACTGCAGTTTAACGGACTGATTACCACAGATGCCACACCTATGGTGGGATTTACTGCAGCTATGCTCCGAGAGAAAGCCATTCCTACAGCCATTCAAAACGGATGCGACATGATTTTGTTTAACAAGAGCTTGGATGAAGATCTGGAGTTTTTGAAAAATGGATTAAAGAATGGACTTTTGACAGAAGAACGATTGGATGAAGCAGTGGCCAGAATTTTGGCTACGAAAGCTTCTTTGGGATTACATAAAAAGAAAGCAAATGGCACATTGGTTCCGGAGAAAAAAGCTCTGGAAGTGATTGGATGTAAAAAGCATATTAGCTGGGCCCGGGAGGTGGCGGACAAATCCATTACTTTAGTTCGCGATGAGCAAAACCTTCTTCCCCTCTCTCCTGCAAAATATAAAAGAGTATATTTGAACGTCATTGACCGGGATTTAGATTGTGAAAGCGATTACGTGAAGCTTTGGAAGAAAAAGTTCGAAGAAGAGGGCTTTGAGGTTAAAATCAGAAATCGCAAAAACAAGATTACAGTGGAAGATTTTGCCCATATGGACGCTTTGATACCGGAAAAAGGTGAGCTTTTGGATGAGATGTATCGAAGCGTGGAAAGAGCAAAAGAAAACTATGACTTATATGTCTATATTTGCAACATGGAAAATGCTTCCAACAATACCACCTTGCGATTGAACTGGAACGTGTGCTTTGGCCTGGGTGATGATGCCCCCTGGTTTGCTTCTGAGATTCCTGTCCTTATGATTTCTACAGCATACCCCTATCATTTGTTTGATGCACCTATGGTAAAAACCTATATCAACACTTACAGCGGAAATGAAATGTTTGTATCGGCAACTATGGAGAAAATCATGGGCCGTTCCGAATTTTTGGGAACAAGCCCTGTAGATGCACTTTGCGGAAAGGATTACATCTAATGAAAAGAAAAAAGACCAGAAAGATTGGCGGCAAAGTATTTGCCATGGTGATGGTGCTATCAGCTATTTTTCTAATAAATATGGCAACTACACTTTATACGCAGTCTTCCATTAAAGAAGCGGGAAATACCATTACAAGAATCTATATTCCCATGCAGGAAGATATTTTTGAAATGCAAAAGAGTGTAGAGCGTACCCAGAAGTATTTGAATATTATTTCTCTTTTGGATAATGCAGATTTACGTGGTGGATTAGAATCGGCTATGGATGGGGAACTTGCTTC
>JAILJP010000035.1 GCA_024694625.1 Lachnospiraceae bacterium
ATTTACTGCTATCATTTTTTCTTCTCCCAAATAACTATTTCTCGTTCTTTTATTGCTTTATCCGATTTAATCTTATTGGACATCTTATACGCGCAAAAATTATGCCTCTACATTTGCGTGTCTGGCTTTGATTTCTTCCTGTTCTTTTTCAATATTTTTTTCCACATTTACAAAGAAAAGAATCACTGCCAAAACAATACCGGTAATGGCTTCCAATCCCACGAAAGAAAAGGTAATCATAGAGATTACACTATCCGGCTGAGTAGCTGCCACTGTATTTCCAGCTGCATCCATAGTGGGTGCTACGTATCCGGAAGCAGATAACATCATGTTGAAGATTCCTGTGGAAACACCAACAATTGCTACTGCAATAATGTTATAAACACTCATAGCTGCACCATCCACACGGACACCATTTTTCCACTCCACATGATCCAAACAGTCTGCAAATAATGCCATAAATACATAAGCGCAAGGAAGTCCACCAATATTTTTGATAAACTGGCCGCCAAGAACAAATACATAGCTGTGAGGATTCAAGCAACAGATAAAGCTTCCCAAAGCATAGAGAATAAATCCTGCCATGGTTACATTTCGTTTTCCGATGCGCTTTGCAATGGGCCATACGGCAAAGATACCGATACCCATGGGAATACCACCGATAACAGAAACCAACATCTGTGTGGTTCCGTCATTATAAGAACCCAATACGTAGTTACAGAAATATACCAGGCTTAAGTTCTTCATACTGGAGCCAACGGTATAAATTAAAAAGTATAGATAAATCAATACCATATACTTGTCAGAGAACACGATTTTCATCTGTTCCTTCAAGCTCAATCCGTGATCCTCATCACCAACTTCTTCGGTAACTCTTTCTTTGGTAAAGAAGTATTCCATCAAAGTTAAAGGAAGTGCAAGAATGGACAATACACTCATCATGGTAATCCATGCACTTTTGTCCACACCAATGATTGGCATAATCACGGTAGGAAATACCAATGCAACCAAAATACCTGACATCATAATGGTGGCAATCTGATTGAATACGGAAAGTCCACCACGCACAGTAGTATCTCTGGTTGAAAGAGGCACCATTAGGTTATGACTCATATTGAAAATCGTATAGGCAAAGGAATAAAACAAATTGTATGAAATCATAACCCAGATTGCCTTTACCAAATCACTACCATCCGGAACGATGAAAAGTAAAATTCCGGTGAGCGGTACAAGGAATGCTGACAAGAACAACCAAGGTCTTGCCTTTCCCTGCTTTGATTTGGTTCGATCAATGATATAACCCATTGCCACATTGGTAATGGCATCAATCACTTTGGATGTAATGGGGAAAATTGCTAAAAACGCCCCTCCCCAGAGAGATGTTAAGTCTAATACGTCTGTATAGTAGACATTTAAGTATGTCGCCAATACAGCATTCAAAAGCAAGGCACCGGCAGGACCGATTAAATACCCCAGCCATTTTTCTGAAGCCTTAACTTCTTTGGTTTTCACCATACTATTTGGTAATCGCATATATAACCTCCTTGACAAGAAAAAGTCTTATCCACTTATTTGTCTTAATTATAAATGGACAAGACTTCTTTACTCTTTCAGATTTGTAATGTTATTTATAGAAATGTAATCACTTTCTCATTTCTTTTTTCTACTGATTGGTCTGGGCATTCAACCATTCAAAAAAATTGGTATAACCCTGGGGAGCTTCGCTTCCGCCACCTTCATCGGAAGGTTCAAATCCATAGGATTCTGTATCGGAAGATGCTGCGATTTTTTCCGGATTTTGAGCACCGGTCACCTGATTGTTAAACAGGCGAATCCAACTCCAATGTCCGTTGTAGCTGGCATCTTCCTTATCTACGCCAAGGACGGATTCAAACATACTGTACCAACAGTTTTTTGCTCCGGCCTGCAACAATCTCTGATAGGTCACCATACCAAAGGTATAAGGATCTACCGTCTTATCGTTAATGGACTGAACAAACCAAATGTTACGTCCTGCAAGCTGTTTGATATCCTCATCGCTCATAAGATTGTTTCCGTAAGCTTCACATACCGGATAGGCTGCCGCAAAGAAATTCTTGGTGTCGTGAGCCATTAAATTCATGGTCATATATCCACCATTGGAACATCCTCCCACATAGATTCGAGAGGTATCCACATCCTCATGGTTCTTCACATAATCTTCAATAGCTTCTGTCAAAACTTCTCGATACATACTGTCCTTGGTTCCGTCTACTGCTGCCCCTTCTTCCGACTGCATCCAGTAGGTAGGGCACTGAACTGCCAAAACATAAGCACCATCGCTTCCGTTTTCGCTTGTGAAGTATGACTGGATATCTTCCCGTGTCAATGCTGTCACTTCATTTCCCAAAAGGGCGATATCAATATCTTCGCCACCTTCAGATCCTCCATGAAGCCAAATTACCAATGGATTTTTCACCTTATCTTCTTTCAAGGCATCAGGTTCATAAGCGCCTCTTTGCAGGGTAATTTCATCCCCCTCATAAGCATCTTTTACAAACACTTCGGTACCGGGAATGAACAAATCAGAAATCATATCCTCCTCATCCAAAACGCCGGAGTATTCTTCATCGCCAATGGTAAGTGTTTTTCCTTCTGCCACAGAAAGCGTCACATCAAAAGATTTGACCCACTGATTCATACCCATGGCCAACTGAGATGTATCCAATTTAAAAGGGGTTCCCACATAGTTTTGCACCTTCATTTCAAAGGTAAGATATTCTCCGTCATCTGCTTTTTCTCCGGAGGCATCGCTTTTATAAATTTCGGTGATTTCTCTTACAGAACCGGTGGTGGAAATCCCATAGTCTGCCACTTCTGTAGAACTTACCTCACCCTGAGGCTTTACGACAATCTTATCCACTGCCGGCCCCCACTCAAACGCATCCACTACTGCAGAACTCAGTTCCATAACTGCGCTGTCTTCTTCAACGCTTTCTGTTTCACTTGGGGTGTTTTGTGTGTTTCCCCCACAGGCACAAAGGCCCAAAGCCATCACCCCTGCAAATAAAACCGCAATACTTCTTTTTTTCATTTCTCCTATTTCACCTCAATATACATAATGGGATTTTCCAATTCTTCCTTGGGAAGATAACTTCCGTAAGCATCTACAATTTCATCAATATTCTTTTTGTAAGATGTCCCTGTTTTTTCATCGGTGAAATCTTTGGTGGCAATGTATTCCACTTTTTTTCCGTCAATTTGAGGATATCCGCTGTCAGGAAGTAACACATCATAAGCATCACCATTGTAAGTCACAGCAACGTTATTGTCAGCGCATCCACATTTTACTCCATCTGCATACTTCAAAATCAAACTTGCATAAAAGACATCCATACGACCGATTAACGCACCAACGTTTAAGCTATCCTTTTCCACATTGCAATTTGCGGTAATGTCAGAAGTAACATCAGATTTCAAAATCTGCTGATAACGCTGGGCTCCGGTAAATCCACCGATATTGACGCTGGAGCTTCCCTTTTCTTTTTCAAAGTTTACATCGACGGTATTCTTTGCTACCACTTCCTGCGCAGAAGCATTTGCTGCACCAAAGCCACCTACGTTTAAGATGAAAGGAAAATCATCTGTTGCTTCAGAGGCGTCTTTTCCGTTAACGGCAATCTTTGCATCACAGGTACTGGTCTTAACACTGGAATAACACTCGCCCAACATACCGCCGACATATACCTCGCCGCCGTGACTCTTTTCAGATGTTACATTCATATTAATCTGGGCATTTTCCACAGCACAGTTCGAAATGTTGGTACTCCAAGAACCGGCTTCCAATCCTGCAACGGAAGTAAACATAGACTCTGCATATTTCAAATCTTTATCGCCATATTCCACATCTACTTTTAAGTTGGAAACCTTTACATCGGTAATGGCAGAACCCATATCAAAACAGCAAAGTGCTGCCGCATACAAATGGTCACCGGAATAAGCGTTTTCACCGGCAATATCAATGGTGACATTATCCAGCACTACATTCTTAAAGGTCGCATTACAAGCTGCTCCAAATAATCCACAGGCTCCGCCGCAATCCGGTCCGTCATTGTACCATCTGGCATCTTCCATTTCACTGTAACCTGGGTCTTCCACTTCGCCGCCCTTTAATGTAAGGCCGGAAATGGTATGTCCCTGTCCGTCAAAAGTTCCGCGAAAGGCATAGGTCCACCAGTCAACATTGAAGTATTCGTAGTTGGTATAATACTTTCCGATGGGCTCCCATTTTTCATCTAAGGTAATATCGTTTGCTAACACGTATGCGCCATACAAGTCGTTTTTGATATTTTTCAAATCTTCTACAGTGGAGATTTCCTTTGCTTCCACCCAACGGGCATAGAAGGTTACAGTTCCGTCCTCTGTCAGATTTTCCATATCCTTGATGTAATTTACATCCTGTTCAATGCCACGGGCTTTTATTTCCTCATCGGATTTTGTTTTAATGGCACCTTGTCCCAAAGCAGAGATTTTCTCATCAAAGAACACCTGATATTTAGACACGCCATCCACAATATCCTCATCCGTTACCACAGGTTTTGTCTGCCATCCCGCAAAATAGTAGCCCTCACGCTTAGGCACCGGTACATCGTCAGAAAGGATGTACGCATCTGCTGTTGCCGGGTAGGTGACGGTGGATGTTTTTTTCTCAGATGCCCAACCCGTTGTCCAATAGGTAAAAGACTCATCATCTGTCAAATCATCCGGTGTCGTATTGGCATCAAAATTTACTGTAAACTCATCATAAGGAAAACTCACTTCTTCCTTTTTTTCCACCTTAGCAGTATCCTCCATGGTTTCGTTGGAAGTGGAACCACATCCGCTAAAAAGTGTTGTAATCATTAATGTGCTTAATAATAAAGCAATTCCTTTTCTTCTCATATAGACCCCTTTTTATAAAAAAACCGCCCACGCGCTGCTTTCCCCTGAAGTCCATCAAGGAAAAACAGTACTGTTAAAGGCGGTTTCATTACACTGTTAAAAATTTATAATTAATCCCTATTTTGCAGTTCCTTCAAGATGAACGGTTCCATCTACGTCAGGAATAGTAACATCTGTGGAATAGGTTCCGTCATCAGCCTTTGCAACTTCAATAATCACTTCAGATCCATCAGTATATAAAGCACCGGTAGCTGTAATAGAACCATCTGCATTTTCTTCCCATGTTCCCTGAACAAAGTTAACGTTTGCCTGTCCTGCATAATCAACTAAGCAGTAGAAGCTGTTGTCGTTTCCAACTACCATAACGGTAGGTGCCCAACCATCTAATACGCCGGAAAGAATTACAAGTGCATCTTCCCCTTCTACTTCTGCCAATAAACCATCAGCTGTATCACTTACAACAGCGTCTTCTTCAGAAACAGTTCCCTGGGTTGCATCAGCTTCCTCTGTTGTATCTTCTTCAGTTGTTTCCTCTTTTTCTGCAGTAGTTTCTGTCTTAGTTTCTTCCTTCTTTGCAGACTTCTTTGATCCACATCCTGCAAACATTCCCATTGCAAGAGTTGCTACACATAAAAGTGCTAAAAATTTCAATGTTCTTTTTTTCATTTAAGTTTCCTCCCTTTTTTCAAAAATCATTGATACAAAAACTATATCTTGAATCCCCTCAATCACTTTTCACTTTTGTCTTTCTTTTTGTAGAATTGTTGGATTAAAATCAACAACGCAATTACAACATCCAAACCAATGAGAAGTAGCAACCAGTAAGGTGTACCCATCTGTACCGGTTCCACATAAGCTCTGGAATTTGCCACCATGTACAATACGTTTTTCGCAGCTCTTTGTAACTGTTGCTGTCCTTCCACACTGCCGGTTACTTTTTCACTCACCTGAGCTCCTGTAGTGGAAAGCATAATGCTTCCTCCTGCAAGTAAGGACTGGTCTGCATTCATCATCTTTGTGTTGGCATAATCTGTTGCAACACAACCAACAAATCCCCACTCATCACGGAGAACGGTAGTCAAAAGTGCATCACAACCACCGGCCCAAACTCCGCCGATTCGATTGTAAGAACTCATAAGACCTAAGTTGTTTCCTTCTTTTACCACAATTTCGAAGGCCTTTAAATAGATTTCACGAATGGCCTGCTCATTGGACCACACGCAAACACCGGAACGATTGGTTTCCTGATCGTTTAGTGCAAAATGCTTGGGATAGCAGTAAACTCCCATTTCGTTACACCCTAAAGTCAAAGCAGCACCAAGTTTCCCGTTTAATACAGGATCTTCGGAATAGTACTCAAAGTTTCTTCCGGAGAATGGTGTTCTGTGAATGTTTAAGCCCGGTGCGTATAAACCTACAACACCCTTGGCATAAGCCTCGTTTGCATAAATCTGACCCATTTCTTTTACAAGTTCCGTATTAAAAGTAGAACCAATAACTACCTCGGAAGGGAACTGAACACCGCTGATATCGGAAGTCAATGCATGCAATCCCGCAGGTCCATCCACATCAATGGTAGCAACCTTACCTACAGAGTCAATGGCAACAGTGGAAAATCCGCCAAATCCCACAAGTTTTGCCATATCTTCTACAGATAATTGCGCCAGCAACTGATCCCAGGTTTCATCATCATAAGAGAGTCCTGACATATCCGCCAAAGTTAAACCATTGTTTTCACCGGTTGCAATTGCTTCACCTTCGTTGGAAGGATTTACATAGAGTTTTTCAACGTTTTCAGGATTTAAAGAATCAATAAATTCCTGAGTGGTTTCTTTTTGTGTGACACGCTCTTTTGGAAGTGTTCCTTCCCAGTCACTTCTGGACACGTAAGTGATATCTCCCTTTGCAAAATCAAAGGCATTGGTTGCACTTACCTGATCGCTTGTTCTTTTGTTTTCGCTGTCATATACCACATCAGATGCCACATTTACTGTGTAAGAATCAATGAGTTCATGGGCATTTTTCATCAACTTGATTTCGTAATCACCGGATTCCAATACATAACACTGATGATTGTCGGCATCATAAGCTGCCAGGTCTTCTTCATCAAAGGTAACGGTTACTTCTTCGGATTTCCCCGGCTCTAAAAGAGACGTTTTTCCAAAGCCTTCCAGTTCCACAAAAGCTTTTTCAATTCCGCCCTGAGTGTAAGGTGCAGTTGCATATACCTGAACCACATCTTTTCCGGCAACATCTCCGGTATTGGTTACTTCAACGGTTACACTAAGCACACCATCTTCTTCAAAATGATCTTTGATTGTTTGTTCAAAAGTAGTGTAAGAAAGACCATATCCAAAAGGATATTGAACCAACTGTTTGTAGGCATCCTCGTCACACTCGCCGGTTTGATTATTAATGAATCGGGTTTCGTAGTAACGATATCCCACATAGATGCCTTCTGCGTATTCCACATAGTGCTCATCCGTTTCTTCCCCGTTTACGGTGTATTCATAATCTCCGCAGTTTTGATATGCAGGAGAAGAAGTCAAATCATAAGCATAGGTATCCACCAATCTACCCGAAGGATTTACGGTTCCTTTCAACACTTCGCCAACCGCAATACATCCGGTGGCACCGGGACCACCAATCCAAAGTGCAGCATCCACTGCTTCATCTTCCAAAAAGCCAAGTTCCATAGCATTGGAAGAATTGATCAAAACAATCACCTGATCAAAGTTTTGTTCCACAAGAGCAAGCATGTCCTTTTCGCTGTCCTGTAGTTCCAAATAATGCTTTCCTGCATCTCCGCCTTCATAATCTCCCATATCGATGGGCAAGTCACCGCCTTCGCCACCGTTTCTGGAAAATACTACGATTGCTGTTTCCGAAAATGCTTTCGCATCCTTGATTAACTTGTCTGAATACTCTTTTACAGCAGGCTCTTTCATGTTATAATCGCCGCCCTTTAAGTTGAACACGTTTTGAGACGCCTTTTCTCCTTTGAAGTCTTCATAAAACTTTGTTAAGTCTTCGTTCACTTCAATTCCGGACTCCTTTAATCCTTCTTCCAAAGTAACGTTTTCGGTTTCATCGGAAGCACCGCTTCCGGCACCCCCATAGGTAAGAGAAGTAGAAGCGATTCCAAATAAATTTACTTTATCGGAAGTCATAGGCAAGGCATTATCCTCATTCTTCAAAAGAACAATTCCTTCTTCTTCAATTCTTGTTGTAATATCTTTTGACATTCCTTCGGCGTCTTCCACCGCAACATCATCAACCTGAACCATGGAAAAATGCTGGTTGATTACATTGTTAAACATATAAACCACGCCATTTACCACGACCAAAACAATAAGAAGAATGCTGATTACAATTTTCTTTGCAGCCTTCTTATTCTTAGAGGCCCATGTCAGGCCAAGCATAACCACAGCGAACACAGCTGCAATTATGGTAAGTGTTTTTGTAATTAGTGCTACATTCCACATTACAAATTTCCCCTTTCTTTTTTTCACTATTCTAAATTGTTGGAAAACTCAAATTTTGTAATTTCATTTTTCTTTTTGTAAATTTGTTTCTTAATTCCAAATTCTGTGATAAACTACTATGAGAATTACACCACAAAGGAGATAATATGAGAAACATTGACTTTGACTATTTGGCTTCCGGCTTATCGACCCTTTCACGAATTCCCATTCGTGTTTATCGAAGTGGCGAATTGGAAGCATTCCATGACCCTTCTGAATTTTCCACGGATCCCGCATCCATATATACGGAAAATCTTTTAAACGCAAAGCATAAAGTATCTTACTTTATTACCCCTTATGAACATTTCTACGGAATTATCAAATGTGAAGAATATACATTAATTCTCGGGCCCACATTTCAGATGCCTCCTTCCAGAGAAAAAATCAAAGACTATATGTTTGAGTTGGGAATAAAAGAGAACTTCACCGAGGCCTACATGCGTCTTTTGGATTCCATCACTCCCATGCCTCTGGAATTGTTTTTACATGAGCTTTGCCTGATTTATTACTTTATTACGGAAGAAAAATTATCCTTAACGGATGTTGCCTTGTATGACTCTGAAATCTTTTTCTCCGAAAACAACTCTGTGTCCACCGAAGTGGAAACCCATGTAAAAAAAGCCCATTCCACCATTGACAATTATGCAGACATGTCGGAAGTATATGGTCATACCACGGTAGAATTCGAACGACGCTTAATCTCCTATGTGGAAAACGGAGACTTGACAGGTTTGCAGGACTTTTTTCAAAACGCAGCCTCCGGTCGCGCCGGAAAAGTGGCTCCCACCTATTTGCGTCAAACAAAAAATATTTTCATCACTTCTACCACATTAATTTCCCGGGCTGCCATTCGCGGCGGTCTTCCGGCAGAAGAAGCCCTGACCTTGTCCGACCAGTACATTCAGCACGCGGAAAACTATAACAATCCGGAACAGATTATGAACCTTCAATATCACATGGTGTTGGACTATACTTCTTTGGTTCAGAAATTAAAACAGGGGTCTCGCTATGATAAATTCATCCGCAATATCATTCGTTACATTCGGGAACATCTTACCGATGATTTAAGCGTGGAAACCATGGCAAAGGATCTGTACGTAAACCGCACCTATCTTTCCACAAAATTTAAAAAAGAGACCGGATATACCCTGACGGAATACATTCAAATGCAGCGTATTGATAAAGCAAAGGAACTCCTTTTGCAAACCGATCGCTCCATCTTGGAAATCGCCACATATTTAGGATTTTCTTCCCAAGGATATTTCCAAAATGTATTCAAAAAGCAGACCGGCCTCACACCAAAGGAGTTCCGTAATCAATAATTTTATTCTGTTTTCAGTCTCTACTACTCAGCACTTGGAACAGGAAGTTCGCCTTCTTTATAAGTCCATCCTGTTCCAAGGATTTCTTTTAAGGCATCTCCCTTCATCTCATCTAAAGTGGCAAAAAATGTGACGCTGTCATCCCCGGCAGATGTTTCTTCATCTGACGTAAGGCAAACACATTTTACGACCTTATATTCCAACTGATTATCTTTTGACATAAACATGGAAAGCATGGGATTTTCATTTCCTTCCGGGAGAGCGGAAACCACATTTCCTACCATCACTTCTTCTCTTTCCACGCCTGAATCCAGCTGAATCTTTGTAAGAACCAGGCAGTTTTCAATGTTATTTTTTGAAATACCACTCATAGCACCAATCATTCCGTACACTCCGGTATTGTAACTTCCTACCACTCCGCCGGCATACACCTTTTTTCCGTCCTTTACGGTTACATCTACATCCACGAAATTGTTCTTTAAAGAATCATATCGTTCCTGGCCTACCAAACCTCCCACATTGACAGAAGTTTCTCCGGAAGGCTTTGTATAGCTTACTTCAATGCTTCCCTTTGCGGTACAGTTTTCTACAATGGTCGCAGCTCCCTGAACCATTCCAATATAAATATCTCCATGAGAGTCCTCTCCGTTTACGGGAGTCGCATCAGAGGTAACAGAACCGGAGATTTCCATATCTACATCACAGTTTTTCGTAGTAGTATATCCTTCTCCGTTGATTCCACCAATGTTGATTTCACTTCCATTGGCAACATGATAGTCAAAATGAAATTTTCCTTTGGCAGAGCAATCCAAAATCTGTCCACCCCAGCATCCGGCTGTTAACCCTGTGACACCACTGTAAATCACATCGGAATCCAGTGCTTCCACTCTGATATCAATGACACCGTCCGTGTGACAATTTTCAATGAGCAAATCATTTCCTAGACCGAATGCCAAAAGAGGCGCAGTGTAAATTCCCTGAGTGCTCTTTCCTGTAATACTGTAATCCCTCAAAGTTACATTTTTAATGGTTGCATTTCCAGCGGAAGCAAACAAAGCATTTCCGTGTTTTCCATCGGAAAACGTTAAACCTGAAATGATATGTCCTTGTCCATCAAAAGTTCCTCGAAACCCATGAACCCACCACTGAGGATTTGTAAATTCATACTCCGCTTCGTAAACTCCAACCGGAGTAAACTCCACACCGGATAAATCAATATCTTTTTCTAACACATAATAACCATACAGGTTTTGGTTCATATCCATTAACTCTTTCGCGGTAGAAATCTTTGTAGGCTCTTCCCAGTGAGCATATAAATTAACATTTTCTGTAAAAGGCATTTCCGTCACTTCTCCCTCTGCTGGAGTCGGTCCGCCGTAATCCATATATTTTTTCTGAAAATACCATTCATCTTCATAGTAGCCTTCCTCATTTAACTGAGGATCTTTCACAGTATACCAACCAGCAAAAGCATAGCCATCACGGGTCAGTTTCGGAAAATCACTCTCAGAAAACATACTGTCTTTTTCAATGTAGTATGCCTGACCACCTGCTCCACCTTTATAATTGTCATAAAAGGTGACACAAACCGGATTTTTCAATCCTTCCGGTCCCTGAACCACTTCCACAGGCACTTCCTTTTCCAAAAAAGAAAGAGGACCAACTCCATGAGAGAATCCCAAATAACCCATTACGCCAACGGCAAGTACTGCCGCCGCAATCAATACTCCTAGTATTACTTTTTTACTTTTCATTATTCCTTCGTCCTTTCATATTTCCCCCATAAATAAAGGATTGCCGGCCAAAATGAGATATTTGACCGGCTAAGTATAAAATAAAAAAGAGAGAGGGTTTTCTCTTATATGATAAAATTTATCATGGAGTGCCCTCTCGTCTTTATAATTACGTTTTATTTTTTGTAAAAATATTGTTTAATTATTTTTATAATCCAACTCAGTTACAATCTTTGGATATTCTCTCAACTCATCTTTCTCATGAAGTGGATTCCATACCTGAGCAAAGAAAGGATCAACCTTTGCTCGATTTCCATAATTCCAGCTCTTTCTTTCGCACACCGGACACCAGTGACCTCCCTCTAAAATCAAACGGGGGCTTGCTTCAAATTCATGGCCAAAGGCACATTTAAAGAGAAGTTTCTTCTTCCAGTTACCTGTTTCCATGGAATCAGATAAAAGTTGTCCTCCTCTAAATTCTGCCGCACCTTTCATATCGTCGAAGTTCAATTCAATTTCCGGTTTAGACTCATCATATCCGTGATCTATCTCTACTACAGTATCCCAATCAGTAAACGCTTCCATTTCGCTTGCTTTTTTAGGAAGTGCTTCCCAGGCTTTTTTGCTTCCCCAGTAAGCTTCAATATGGTCTTCCATATTTTCATCTATCCAGTGTTTCGTACCGTGTTCCGAATCAAGAAGCTTTGTAAATGTGCTCTTTATAATATTTCCCATAAGCTT